>JAYUHT010000236.1:0-5367 GCA_043766725.1 Burkholderiales bacterium
AGGTCTACCGCCACATGTTCGCCACCCTGGTGCAGCCGCGCTTCGAGGTGCTGACCGTGGTGCGCAGGGCGACGAAGCCTTCCTGACCTGGGCCTTTCACTTTGCCTTGGCACGGTCGCCGGGCCAGGCGCAACGTATCCACGGCGCCACCCACTTGAGGCTGGACGCGCAGGGCCTGATCACGCTGCACCGCGACTACTGGGACGCGGCCGAAGAGCTGTATGAAAAGCTGCCCGTGCTCGGCAGCTTCATGCGTTGGTTGAAGCGGCGCGCGGCGGCTTGAGCCTGGGTTAAACGTCACCAAGGCCGCACGCCGAACAAGGCCTGGTGGGCCCAGAAGACGAACACTGCGTAGGCCAACCCACCGGCCAGCAGCGCCATCACGGTGCCGGCCAGGGTGCCCGGCGGGTAAACGGTGCCCGCCGCACGGTCGCGCTGGCGCGCAGCGCGAAAACTGAACGCCGCCCAGAGCAAGAAGCTGCCGAACAACAGCACATCGGCCAAGGTGTTGTTGGCCAGCAGGTGCGCCACGGCCCAGGTCTTGGTGGCCAGCACCATCGGGTGGTGCAGCCTGGCCTTGATGCCGTTGCGCGGCACATAGGCCGCGGCCAGCAGCACGAAGGCCAACAGCATCAACGCGGCGGCCAGGTGCCGCGCCCACGGCAGCACGGCCCACAGCACCACCGGAGCCTGGCGCGCCAGGCCGTAGCCCCAAATGATGAGCGCGAAGCCCGCCAGTGCGGCCACGCTGTACAGGCCTTTCCACGGGCCTGCGCCACGTTGCGAAATTTGCGCGCTGCGCCAGCCATTGGCCATGATGCGCACGGAGTGCAAGCCCAAGAACAACACCAGCCCGAGGATCAACAGCGTCATGGTTGTTCACGCCTTGTTGGGAACAGGGCGACATTGTCGGCCGCGTTGCGCACGCACTGTTGCACCTTCAGGCTGCACCTTCAGGCTGCGCCTTCCGGTATTCGCCCTTCGGGCGGCCGAGCGGGCTCATGCATGGGCTGCCGCCGCGGGTTGGGACGCCGGTGCGCCCAGGGTGTACCAGTTCAGTTTTCGCGTGGCCACGATCACCGCGCTGAGCACCGCAAACAACAGCAACGCGCCCATCACCAAGGCGGTCTGCTCCAGTTGCAGCAGGGCATACAGCGCCGCGTAAAGCAGCCCGATGCCGGCGCCAAAGGCCAGGCCGGCGCGCCAGCCGGCCAGCACATGGCTGGCGTAATAAGTTAACAGCGCGGTGCAGGCGCCGGCCGCGCACAGGTAGGCCTGGGCAAAGGGCAGATGTTCAGACAGGCTGAGCAAGAGCATGAAAAACACCACCAGCGCGCAACCGACAAGCAGGTACTGCATGGGGTGCACGCGCAGACGCTTGAGCACTTCAATCAAGCCCACGGCGATGAAGCTCAGCACAATGAACAGCACGCCGTACTTGAGCGCGCGGTCGCTCAGGCTGTACGCGTTCACGGGGTCGATGAAGCTCACACCGAACTGCTCAGCGCAACCCGCTGCCTCGGCCTTGACCGGCTCGCAACCGCTGGCCAGGGCGTTCACCTGCCACAGCGCATGAAAGCCCTGCGCCGAGACCTCGCGCTGCGTGGGCAGGTAACGGCCGGTGAACGATGGGTGCGGCCAATTTGATGTCAACTTGACCCGCGTCTGGCCGCCCACCGGCACCCAGGCAAATTGCTGCGTGCCGGCCAGTTCCAGGGCCAAGTCCAGGCGCAGCGGTTCGCCTTCTTTGTGGGCGGCCAACTCGGCTTGGAAGCCGCTCGCGCCTTTCTTCAGCAGGCTGCCCGGCCGCAGCGCCAGGGCCGTGCCGGCTTGTTGCACGCTGGCGCTGCGGATGCCGCGCGCATCGCTCAGCGTCAGTGACACCTGCACAGCCTCGCACTGCACTCGGCCGCCCTTGTGTTTCGCCGCGCCCTGCAAGGCCAGCAGCTCGGGCCACGTCGCCTGCATCTGTATGTTAGAGAGGTAGCTGTTGATCTTGAACAGGCCGCGAAAGCGTGCCTCAATGCCCACAGTGGCTTGCACGTCGACGCTGGCCGGCCAGGCGGTGAGCGTGAAATCGCGCCGCTGCGGCACCAGCTTGCGCGTCTTGTCGACCAGTTCTTCGACCTCCCAGGTCTCGCTGCACTGGCGCCGCAACATCGGGCCTTGCAAGGTTTGCGCGCCGGCCAGCGCATCGGCCACCGAAGCCTGGGCTTCTTGTTGGCGCGCGCGCCGTTCGTTGACCAGGCCGTCAATCGAACTTAAGCCGATGAGCAAGGCCGCGATCACCCCCACCAAGGCGATTGCTTTGCCCCGAAATGCTGACTTCATTTTGCTGCCTCAAGGTTGTTGGTGTCGGCGCCCATGCTGGGTGGCCGCCGTGAGGGCAAGGTGAAGTTTGTGAAGCGGCGGTGAAGTCGGGCTCAGAGCCTGTGAAGGTACGAATCGCACCCGCGATTCATATCTTCACAGGCTCTCACACCAGCGGCAAGAACAACTTCACGTTCAGGCCAGGCGTTGCCGGCTCCAGTTCCAGGTGCCCGGCGTGCAAGGCCAAGACCTCGCGCACGATGGCCAGGCCCAAACCGCTGCCCTTGCTGCCGGCCTGGCCCGGTGCGGCCGGCCGCGGCGTGGAAAAGAAGCGCTCGCCCAAGCGCGGCAGGGCATAAACAGGCACGCCAGCGCCGTGGTCGCGCAAGCTGAACACAGCCTGCTGGCCCTGTTGGCCGAGCGTCAATTCCAGCGCGGCGCCGGTGGGCGAGAAGGCGATCGCGTTGTCCAGCACATTGGCCAGCGCCAGTTCCAGCAACTCGGGCTCGGCCTGGATCGGCGCGGCACTGCGCTGCTGCCACAGCACGCGCAGGCCGCGTTGGTGCAGTTGTGCTTGCGCGCGCTGCAACACCGCTTCAACCAGTTCGCCCAGATCGAGCCGGCGGCTGTGTTCGAGCACGCGCCGGTGTTCGAGTTTTGACAGTTCCAGCAGCCGCTCCACCAGTTCGCGCTGGCGCTGCACCTGCGCCGTGATCTGCAAGGCGAAGGCTTCGCGGTCGCGCGCCGGCAGCTCGTCGTGCAGCAGCTCCGCGGCGCCGGCAATCGCGGCCATCGGGCTTTTCAGTTCGTGCGTCAGTGCGCGCACGGTGTTTTCGAGGTGGCGGTGGTCGTGCAGGCGTTCGCGCATGTTGTCCATGGCTTGTGCCAATTCGCCCAGCTCACCGGGCATCTCGGGCGGCGCCACGCGCTCGCCAAACTGCACCTGTTGCGCATAGTTGCGCAGCCGCCGCACCTGCCACACCGTCCACAGCGTGACGGCCACGCCCACGGCCAAAGACAGTGCCAGCAGCCACGCGCCTTGCACCAGGATATGGTGTTCAGCGCGATCGACAAATTTCTGCACCGTGCTCATCGGCTTGGCCACGCTGAGCACGCCGATCAGTGCCGTGCCGTCGCGCACCGGCGCGGCCACCACCAGCACGGTACTTTGCCCGTCTGTCGAGACCTCGCGCGTGGTGCGGGCGCCGTACTGGCCTTGCAGCGTGCGCGCCACATCGCGCCAGCGCGAATAGTCCTGGCCGACGGCACTGGTGATGGCGTTGGCGCCGCCCGGGCTGCCGGGGGAACCCGAGTCGAAGACGACGCGGCCGGTGGCGTCGGTCACGACCACCCGGTAGTCCAGCGTATGTTTGTTCAGCTCGCGGATGCGCGCCTGTACCGGGCGCACGGCGTACTCCTTCACGGCAAGCGCAAAGGCGGTGCCGGCCAGCGTGCCGCCGGGCGGCATATTGCGCAAATCGACGCGTGCCAGTTCGGCCAGGATGTTGGCGGTGTCCACCAGCATGTCCTCCATCACCTCGCGCACGCTGGGGCGAACCTCTAACACGAACACGCGCAGGATGAAAAACGCGGCGACGCCGGCGATGACGAAGAACCCGAACAGCAGGCGCAGGCCCAGCCTCATGGCCGAACCGGTGCGCCCGGCGCTTCAGCTGGCGTGGGCAGTTCAAGCGAATAGCCCAGGCCGCGGTGCGTGCGGATCAGGTGCCATTGCGGCTGCGCTTGGCGCAGCTTGCCGCGCAGGGTCTTGACGTGAGTGTCAACGGTGCGCTCGTTGCTTTCAGCGTCATGGCCCCAGGCGGCGTCGAGCAAGGCCTGGCGCGACCACACGCGCAGCGGCGGGCGCATCAAGGCTTGCAGCAGCGTGAATTCGCGCCGCGTCAGCGCCAGCCAATGCGGGCCCAGGCGCACGCGCGCCAAGGCGGCGTCGCATTCCAAGGCCGGCAGTGGCGCCGGCGCGGCGTCGCTCATGGCGCTGCGCCGCAACAGCGCGCGGATGCGCGCACCCAGCTCGCGCGGGCTGAACGGCTTGACCAAGTAGTCGTCGGCGCCGAACTCCAGGCCTAGCACGCGGTCAAGTTCTTCGCCACGTGCGCTGAGCATCAAGATGGGAACGCGGCTGTCGCGCCGCAATTCGCGGCACCATTCCAGCCCGCTGCCATCCGGCAGGCCAATGTCCAGCAACAAGGCGGCATGAGGGGGCCGGCGCTGCGCCAGCGCACGCCGCGCATCACTGAGCAACAGCACATGCTCGACCTCATAGCCCTCACGTTGTAGGGCATACACCACGGTGCGGGCGATGGCCGGGTCGTCTTCAACAAGCAACAGCGCGGGCGGCATGCGGTTGATTCTTGCTCAGGCGTGGCTGCCGGCAACGGGAGAGCCGTGCCGCGATTGCGCCAATTTGGCGCTGCGCAGCCGGGCTCGAATGCGGGTCTTCCCTTCGTTGACGCGACCCGGGCGTGCCTGCACCATGCGCGGCTGTAAACCGGGGGGCGTGGCCCCTAACCCAATGTGCGTGCGGGGCCTGGCCCCGCTATCGCCGAACTCGATGGAGGTGAATGTGGCAACCAGTTTGAAAGTCAATGGCCGCGCGGTGACCGTGCAATCTGACGATGACACCCCGCTGCTGTGGGTGATCCGAGACGAAGTCGGCCTGGCCGGCACCAAGTTCGGCTGCGGCGCGGCGCTCTGCGGCGCCTGCACCGTGCTGTTAGACGGCGTGCCGGTGCGGTCTTGCTCCACGCCCTTGTCTGCGGCCGCGGGCAAATCGGTGGCCACGGTCGAAGGCCTGTCCACCGACAACAAGCACCCGCTGCAAAAGGCCTGGATCGCGCACGATGTGCCGCAATGCGGCTACTGCCAAAGCGGCCAGTTGATGAGCGCGCAGGCGCTGCTCAGCACCAACAAGAACCCGAATGACGCCGAGATCGACGCTGCCATGGCCGGCAACCTGTGCCGCTGTGGCACCTATGTGCGCGTTCGCGCTGCCATCAAGACTGCGGCCGCCGAAATGCGCCGCGCATAAGGAGCCGC
>JAYUHT010000237.1:0-5365 GCA_043766725.1 Burkholderiales bacterium
CGAACTGGCGCTGAATGCGGCGCTGCCAACGTCAATGCGGCTGGCGATGATGCGGGCGTGGAAGATTCGGGTGTTGCAAGGCGACGCCGATTTGGCCGCATGGCAAGACACGGCCTTGGCCATCTGCCAAGCGCGCGTACAGGCCCTGCGGCCCACCTTGCCGCGCCAACCGTACAGCGGCGACCTGATTGACTTTTTGGTGAGCGACGCGGCTGACCTGGGCGCCACGGCCTTCATCGACCCGGCGCGTGCCTGGTATGGCGAAGGGCTGATGGACCTGAAGTTTTCCAGTCTGGAATATGTTGAGCGTGAACTGGCGCGCACCGAAAGCGAACGGCGGCGGCAGGCTGACCTGGGGCAGGAGCACTACATCCACAGCGCGGCGGGCGAGATCGCCTGGTGGGCCTGCTACATGGAAGATGAAGACAGCCCCTACGAAGAAGCACTGAACCAGCCCTATGTGCGACCCACACCCAAAGTCGGCCGCAACGAACCCTGCCCCTGCGGCAGCGGGCGCAAATACAAGAAGTGCCACGGCGCGAATTGACGCCGCAGTAAACAACCCCGATGCCCGAACAACTCTCCCTGCTCCCCCCCGAGCCGCCGCCGCCGCCCGAAGGCGCCATCACCCTGGCGCATTACGCGCAACAGGCTTACCTGGAATACGCGCTCAGCGTGGTGAAGGGCCGCGCGCTGCCCGATGTGTGCGACGGCCAAAAGCCGGTGCAGCGGCGCATCTTGTATGCCATGCAGCGCATGGGTCTGGGCTTCAGCACGGCCAGCGGCCCGAAGCCGGTGAAGAGTGCGCGCGTGGTGGGCGATGTGCTGGGCCGCTTTCACCCGCACAGCGACCAGGCGGCGTACGACGCGCTGGTGCGCATGGCGCAAGATTTTTCGCTGCGCTACCCACTGATCGACGGCCAGGGCAACTTCGGCAGCCGCGACGGCGACAACGCCGCGGCCATGCGCTACACCGAAGCGCGCCTGAGCCCCATCGCGCGGCTGCTGCTTGATGAAATCGACGAAGGCACGGTCGACTTCATGCCCAACTACGACGGCAGCACCGAAGAGCCGCGCTTGTTGCCCGCGCGCTTGCCCATGCTGCTGCTCAACGGCGCCTCGGGCATTGCCGTGGGCCTGGCCACCGAGGTGCCCAGCCACAACCTGCGCGAAGTGGCCGCCGCCGCGGTGGCCCTGGTGCGCAATGAAAAGTTGAGTGAAGGCGAGCTGTTCACGCTGATCCCGGGGCCCGACTACCCGGGTGGCGGCCAGCTCATCTCGAACGTTGACGACATCCGCGACGCCTACCTCACCGGCCGCGGCTCGCTCAAGCTGCGCGCACGCTGGAAGATCGAAGAACTGGCGCGCGGCCAGTGGCAACTGGTGATGACGGAGCTGCCGCCCGGCACCAGTTCACAGCGCGTGCTGGAAGAGATTGAAGAGATCACCAACCCCAAGGTGAAGGCCGGCAAGAAGGCCTTGTCGGCAGACCAGGTGCAGCTCAAGGCCAGTGTCTTGGCGCTGCTGGATGTGGTGCGTGATGAATCGGGTAAGCAAGACGCCGTGCGCCTGGTGTTCGAGCCGCGCAGCCGCAGCATTGACCAGCAGGAGTTGATCACTTGCCTGCTGGCCCACACCAGCCTGGAAACCAGCGCGCCGATCAACCTCACCATGGTGGGGCTCGATGGCCGGCCCACGCAGAAGACCCTGCGCCAGATGCTCACCGAGTGGCTGGCCTTCCGCCAGGCCACGGTGCAGCGGCGCACGCAGTTCCGCTTGAGCAAGGTGTTGGAGCGCATTCATGTGCTCGAAGGCCGGCTGCTGGTGTTGCTGAACATCGACGAAGTGATTCGCATCATCCGCAATGCCGACGAACCCAAGCCGGCGTTGATGGCGCGCTTCAGCTTGAGCGAGCGCCAGGCCGATGACATCCTCGATATTCGCCTGCGCCAGCTCGCGCGGCTGGAGGGCATCAGGATCGAGCAGGAGTTGAAAGAGTTGCGCGAGGAACAAGGCAAGCTCGAAGACATCCTGGGCAACCCGGCGTCATTGAAGCGTTTGCTCATCAAGGAAATGGAGGCCGATGCCAAAGCCCATGGCGATGAACGCCGCACGCTCATCCAGGCTGAAAAGCGGGCGGTGGCGGAAATTAAAGTATCAGATGAGCCGGTGACGGTGGTGGTGAGCCTGAAGGGCTGGGTGCGCGCCTTGAAGGGCCACGAGGTGGAACTTGGCAGCCTGGCGTTCAAGGCGGGTGATTCGCTGTATGGCACGTTCACCTGCCGCAGCGTGGACACCTTGCTTGTCTTCGGCACGCCACGCGAAAGCAGCGCGCGGGTGTACTCGGTGGCGGTGGCCCTGCTGCCCGGTGGGCGGGGTGACGGCGTGCCCGTGACCAGCCTGATCGACCTCGAACCCGGCACGCAAATGGCGCACTACTTCGCTGGCGCGGCGGCCACCCTGCTGCTGCTGTCCAACACCGGCGGCTTCGGCCTGCTGGCCAAGGCGGGGGATATGGCCGGGCGCAACAAGGCCGGGCGCAACTACCTCACGGTGGCTGATGCAGACAAGATCCTGCCGCCGGTGAGCGTGGCAGCCTTCCACACCCAGGTGGCGTGCTTGGCGCTGGATGGGCGCTTGCTGGTTTTCCCGCTCGATGAGATGAAGCTGCAACCCGGCGGCGGCAAGGGCTTGACGCTGATGGATGTGGACGCCAAGGCGCCGCTGCTTTCAGTGGCCACTTGCGCCGACGCGCTGCGCGTGCTGGGCAGCGGGCGTGCCGGCAAGGCCAAGGACGAGCTGCTCAAGGGTGCGGCCTTGCAAGAACACGCCGGCAGGCGCGCGCGCAAGGGGCACAAGTTGGCGGGCTTTCAAAAGGTCTTGCGTCTGCTTTGACGGCGCCTGCGGGCCGACGACCAGGTTGTCCGCACCCGGCGTGCATGAACAAGGCGGCGAAGCCAAGCCGCTCATGATCGGCGTGCGACAGCAGGCTTACCGCGCGTCATCGCGTTCAGCAAGGTCTGCACACCCAGCTCGAAGGTGGCGTCCCATTGATTGGGCTGGAACCAACGCCCGGCTTGTATCACTGCCGGGGCTTCGCGGGCCATGAAGGCGTCATCCACCGGCTCCGCGGCCGAGGGGCCACGTGCATAGCCGGCAGTTTCGTCAAGCGCCGCGCCCACCAAGAAGTAGCCCAGCACCCGAAAGTGCCGCGCTGCCAATTCGGCGTCGGGCACCACCGCGCGCACCAACTGCAACATGCGCTCAATGAAGCGCACCCCCGTGGGTGTGTTCAGCCGGTGCGTGGCCACCAGCGGGAACAGGGCTGGATGCTGATGTGCGGCGGCGCGAAACGCGTACATGCCAAAGCGCAGGCGTTCCAGGGGTGGCAGTTCAGGCGGTGGGCTGGCAATGGCGGCCACCACATGGTCAACCATGGCATCGAGCAGGTGGTGCTTGTTTGGGTAGTGGTGGTAGATGCTCATGGCCTGGCAGCCCAGGCGCTCGCCCAAGCGGCGGGTGCTGAGTTGCGCCAGGCCGTCTTGCGCCACCAGTTCCAGGGCCGCTTGCAGGATGCCTAAGCGCGACAGCACGGCCACCATTGGCGCGCCACGGGTGCGCTGGACGGGGGGAAGAGCCGGGGTTGGTTTGGGCATGAAGCCAGCCGAAGTTGAAACCACCTTATAGCGTAAGGGTGTGCATCCACTTTCAGACATACAGCGTAAGGTTGAGCCAGCGGCTGCACAGTGGTTCGCCCGCGCAAACTGTGGAGTGCGGGTCATGTCGAAGTCTGAAGCGGCCGAAGCCCTGGGTCTGTTGGTGCCCCTGTTTTATCTGTTGATGCTGGCGCTGGAGTCACGCTGGCCGGCGCGGCCCTTCCCGCCGCGGCGCCGCTGGCGCTGGCTCGGTGTCGGCTTCCTGTTGTTGATCGCCGTCATCGGCACCGTTGTGCCCTTGCTCGTGCCACAGGCCTGGCTGGCCGCACACCGCTGGGTTGACGGCTCGCAGCTCGGCGTTGCCGGCGGTGCGCTGGCCGGTTGGTTGGCGTTGTCATTCATCACCTTCCTGTACCACCGGCTGTCGCACGCCTGGTCTGCGCTGTGGCGAGCCTCGCACCAATTGCACCATTCGCCACAGCGGGTAGACATCTCGGGCTCGGTGTTTTTTCACCCGCTGGAAATGGTGGTGCAAGTGCTGTGGTCGTTGTTCGTCACCGTCATCATGCTGGGCCTGGACCCCATGGCCGCGGCGTGGGTGGGCCTGATACAGGCCTTTGCTGGCATGTTCCAGCACTGGAACGTGCACACCCCCACCTGGCTGGGCTGGTTCATCCAGCGGCCCGAGGCGCATTGCCTGCACCACCGCCGCGGCGTGCATGCCGGCAACTATTCAGATTTCCCGCTGTGGGACATGCTGTTCGGCAGTTGGCACAACCCCACGCACTTCGGCGGTGAACGTGGGTTCGATGAACCGGCTGACCGCCAACTCGGCGCGATGCTGGCCTGGCGCGACGTGAATGACCTCGGCTACGGCCCGGGCAGCCGGGGCGTGCGCACGGCGCCGGCAAGCCTGCAGCCGCGCTGAATTCACCTGTTGCGGCAGGTCATTCTCCCGGGCAAGCCCGGAGCGAGCGCGCACCGAGGCAGCAGTAGACTGCCGCACCGCATTCGATGGCTGGAGGCCGCCCCCGTGCAACCCACCAACGTGTTCCATCCGGACTACTTTCACAAGGTCGTCGATTGCCAATGGGCATGTCCAGCGCACACTCCCGTTCCCGAATACATCCGCTTGATTTCGCAGGGGCGTTTTGATGACGCCTACATGGTCAACTGGGTGAGCAATGTCTTCCCCGGCATCTTGGGGCGCACCTGCGACCGGCCTTGCGAGCCGGCCTGCCGGCGCAGCCGGGTTGAAGAAGAGAACATGGCCAAGCCCGAGCCGGTGGCCATTTGCCGCTTGAAGCGCGTGGCGGCTGACTTCAAGGGCGATGAAATCCGCGCCATGATTCCGCGCCCCTTGGCCAAGAACGGCAAGCGCGTGGCCTGCGTGGGCGGCGGGCCGGCATCGCTCACGGTGGCGCGCGACCTGGTCTTGCAGGGCTACAACGTCACCGTGTTCGAAGGCGACCCGAAGGGCGGCGGCTTCATGCGCACGCAGGTGCCGCGCTTCCGCTTGCCTGAAGAAGTGATCGACGAAGAGGTCGACTACATCCTCAACCTGGGCGTTGAATTCCGCGGCGGCCAGTATGTCGGCTCGATGAAGGCGTTATTGGCCGAAGGCTGGGACGCCATCTTCGTGGGCTGCGGCGCGCCGCGCGGCCGCGATCTGCAAGCCCCCGGCCGCCAAGAGGCCGCGGCCAGCATCA
>JAYUHT010000238.1:0-5361 GCA_043766725.1 Burkholderiales bacterium
GTGGCCGGTGTGGTGGGCAAGGAACCCGAGGTGATTGCGCTGGCGGTGGCGGCGCAGTTGCTGATGCGACGCTAGGCAACGTCAAGCGCGCGACCCCGCCGGTTCACCGGGGTTGATATTCCGGCACACCAAACTGCCACAGCAGGAAGCTCCAGATGTCGGCCGCGCGCTCCTGGGCCTGCAAGCGCGTGCTGCCTTGGCCGTGGCCCGAGTCGTATTCGAGACGCAATAAGACCGGTTTGCCGCTGCTGGTGGCGGTGGCCAGGCGCGACACAAACTTGGCCGAATGCCAGACGTCCACGCGAATGTCATTGACGCCGTGCAGTGCCATCACGGCGGGGTAGCGCGTGCCGTCGCGCACCTGGTGCACGCTGCTCATGGCCAGCAAGGCCTTGAACTCGTCTTCATTTTTCACCGTGCCGAATTCAGGCACGTTGGCCACGCCATTGGCGCTGGTTTCCATGCGCAATGCGTCCATCACGCCCACGACAGGTACGGCGGCGGCAAACAGATCGGGCCGTTCGGTGATGGCGCGGCCGACCAAGATCCCGCCCGCGCTGCCACCGTAAACCGCCATGCGCTCCGGCTTTGTCCAGCCGTTGGCGACCAACCAGTCGCCGGCCGCGATGGTGTCCTTCCAGGTGTTGGGCTTGGTGGTCTTGCGGCCCGCATCGTGCCAATCTTTGCCGAACACGCCACCACCGCGAACATGGGCGGTGGCCCAGATGCCACCCTGGCTGATCCACGCATACACCCGCGGGTTGAAGAAGGGGTCATCGGTGGCGCCGTACGCGCCATAACCGTACAGGATGGCCGGGTTGCTGCCATCGAGGCGGGTTCCTTTGCGCGCGACGATGGACAGCGGCACCAACACCCCGTCATGGCTTTTGATCATCACCTCCTGGGCCTCGATGTCGCCGGGTGCGTCATAGGCGCCGTCTTTGCTCAACGGCAGCAGTTCAACGTTTCGTTTGAGCGGGTCGTAGACATAGTCCTTGAAGGCCCGCGTCCAGGCCACCATGCTCAGTACGGCGCCATCGCGCCAGGGGCTGGTGGACTTGATCTCCACGCTGCCGGTGAAGGGCAGTGTGATGGGCAGGGGGCCCGACACGCCGCCGTGCGGCACGCGGTACAGCGCGGTGTTTACGCCTTCGCGGCGGGTGAAGTACAGGCCGTCGCGGGCGTGCGCCATGGTGCCGATGGCGCCTTCACCCGTGCGCACCACCACTTCGGCGCGAGCCATGTCGGGCCGGGCCACCGGTATGCGCAACACCTGGTAGCGCGGCGCGCCCTTGGCGCTCTTCAGGTAGAACCAGCCACCGCCCACGGCAACGTTCGTCACCTGGTCGCTCAAGTCCACCACCTTGCGCCACTGCGCCTGGCCTGTTTTGGCCGCAGCGAGGTCGGCCACCCACAGCATCAGGTTGGGCTCGACGCCCATTCTCACGATGGCCGCGGCCGTTTGCGACCCCGGCACCTGAAGGATGTGCGCCGATGCATAGTCGGGCAGTTTGAGCTCTGGGTTGCGGCTGGCACTCATGACCGGGCGGTCCGTGCCGGCGTCGTCCAGTGCCCGGTAGTGGCGCGTGCGGTCGCCGAAACGTTGCTCGGGGGGCAGCTTGTCAAAGTTCTCGCGCAGGCGTGAATAGAAGAAGCCACTTCCATGTTGCAGCCAGGCCACTTCGGCATAGCGGATGCGATCAATGGCCGGCGTCAGCGCGCGGCCGCTGCCCACGTCGATCACATGCAGGCTGCCGATTTCGCTGCCGCCGGCCTGCACCGAGTAGGCCAGCTTGCGGCCGTCGCGCGAGGCTGAGAAGTCCATCACGGCGTGGGGCTGCCCATCCGAGGCGGCCGCTTCGGGGTCAAACACCAGGTGATCAGAACCGTTAGGCCCGTCACGCCAAAGCAGTTTGAACTGGTTCTCGCCCGGGTTGCGCCGCAGAAAGAACAAGCGCCCACTTGCGCTGCGCTGCACCTGGGTGGTCACGCCACCGGCCGCGCCCTCGATGGCCTGGATGCGTTCCAGCATGGTGCTGCGGGCCGGGAGTTTGGCCAAGATGGCGCTGGTGGCGTCAGCTTGGGCACGCAGCCATTGGCTGACCCGTGGGTCACTCACCGTTTCAAGGTGGCGATAGTGGTCGTCAACGGCCACACCCCAATGCGACTCGGTCACGGTCTGTGCCGGCAACGGTGGCGGCACCTCCACGCCGGCCGCTGTGGCGGCAAAAGCACCGTGGCCGACGGCTGCGGCCAGGGCCAACGCGGAACAGATCAATGTCTTGCAGATGCTCGGCATGCGTGCTCCCGTTCGTATGCCGGCTCAGGCGGCTGCCTTGGCGTAAAGAATCATCTGCGTGCAGCGAAACAGGGCAATCGTCTTGCCTGTTTCGCGGTGGCTGACCACGGCGTCCCACACCTGCGTGCTCCTGCCCAGGTGCAGCGGCGTGGCCACGCAGGTGATGCTGCCTGTGAGCGCCGTGCCAAGGTGGTTGGACTTGATCTCCACTGTGGTGAAGCCGGTGGCACCCGCTGGCAAGTTCACGACACAGCCATAACCGGCGCAGGTATCGGCCAGGGTCAGCACGGTGCCGGCATGCAGGAAGCCGTTCGGCGCCATCACCTTTTCCTTCACCGCCAACTCAGCGCAAACTTGTTCGGCGCTGACTTTCGTGACGACCAGCCCCAGGTGCCCGGGCAGCTTGCCCACTCCGCGCTGGTTGAAGTCTTCGGCTGTGAGCATGGTGGCGGCCCTTTGGCCCAAGTGGGCAGATGCGGGAGCACGCTGCGCCCCAGGCCATCGTAGCGCTGCGCCCAGAGCTGGCGCAGGCGAAATGAGAAACCCGCGCGCCGCTGCGGCGCGCGGGAGGCGGCGTTAAGTCACCGCAATCGGCTCATCGGTTTCAGAGGTCGGGGGCACCACCATGTCGGTGCCCAATGGCTCGGTGCTTTCTTCCGGCGCCACGCTGCCCGCCCATTGGCTGAAAGCGGTGGGCGACGCTGTCGCGCTGGAGGGCACTTCGCGATCGCCCACCACGGGCGTCGAGTCCCCGCCTCCGCAAGCCGCCAAGCCAGCGGCCACCACCAGCGTGCCGATCATCAAATGGATTCTCATGATGGGCTCCTTCACTTGCTGCCGGGGATCGGCGTGTTCAGGTACGGGAAGGTGGCCAGCAACGGCACCACGGCTTGATCCACTGCATCATGCAGTTTGAACGCCGTGGCGCCCAGCGGCACCGCCGACGGGTTGCACGCCAGGCCAAAGCCCAAGGCGTCGGCGTTGCCGTTGGCCATGCACAGCCCGCCCATCACCGCCACCAGCGAGATGTCGACCACGTCATCCTTCGGCCGCCGGCCATTCGGGTAACCGGCGTTGTCGTTGCCCATGGCCAGGATGTTGCCCACGATGCCCAGGCGGTTCTGCTGCGCAAACGGCACCGGCGCGATGGCCGTGTTCAAGCGCAGCATCTCCGAGGCCGTGACCTTCTTCGGCTGGTTCACACCCTTGATGCCGGTGAGGAAGGTGGTGACGAGATCAGTGCGCGGGAAGTTGGTGGGCGCGATGCCCGGCATGGCCAGCGCAATTTCCAGCAAGGCCGGCAGCGTGGGGTTCGTCACGTAGTCGGCAAACTGGCCATCGCCACTGGGCTTGGACGAGTTGAACTTGTCTTTGTCCTTCAGGCCGATCACCACCTCATTCACCAAGGGCATGCCCAGGCGCGACACCTGCACCCAGGCGCCGCCGGCCTTTTCGCTGGCATGGTGGCCAGCGGCGGGGTTGCCATTGAGCAAGCGTGCCTGGCGCATGCTGGCCGTGGTCCAGCCGCCGATCACATCGTCACCCTGGGTCAGGCAGCTCTTGTGCATTTCGAGCGACAGCGTGGTCACGTTCTTGTCGTCGATGGTGTTGGGCGCGGCATTGATCAGCGCCGGGTTGGTGATCACCGCCACCGGCGCATTCACCAGGTCGAAGATGGTGCCGAGGTTGACGGCAAACGGATCCTTGCGCTGGCCGACGAACAGCTTGGCCGGCATGTTGCAACCGGGGATGTTGACGTTGTAGATGTGCTTGGCAGCATAGCCGGCATAGTCAGGAATCGTCTTCACGCCGATGTTGTCGACCGGCTTGTCGAACGTGGCGCTGCCGTTGCTGGCGTTCGTCACCGCTTGGCCATTGCCCTTGCGGCGGTCACCGCGCAGCACACTGACGCTGTAGGTTTCGTGCAGGTTCAGGTTGGCGTCATTCACGTTGGCCACTTGCCCGGCCTGGATCAGCGGAATGGCGACCTGCTTGCCGCCGATGTTCAGGCTCACACCCGCGCCATTGGCCGCCAGTGTGTTCTTGAAGCGGAACTGAAAGGTGAGGTCTTCCTTGGCGTCGCCGTCGTTGTCGATGTGAATCTCGTACAGCGCGTTGGCGTCCATCGAAAAGTAGTTCGGGCCACCGTACGGGTCTTGCAGCGGGATGTAGTTGGCGATCACCGTCACGTAGTCGGCGCGGCCGGTTTCATAGCTGCGGAACATGTAGAAATCGGTGGCATCGACCTTGGGCACGGTGGTGATGAAGGGCGCTTCGCGGTGGCTGGAGGCCAGGGCGTTGATGCCGATCAGGCTGCTGGCCAGCAGGGCGGCCGCGGCGATGCGGCTCAACGGGTAACGGGTGTTCATCTGTGATCTCCTTCGAGCTGGGGGTAACGCATTGCTGCGTGGGACTCGATGCCGCAAACCGGCACCTGGGCTCACTTACGCAACCCGGCTTCGATCGGATGAGCTGTTTTCAAATCGGACCGCTGCATCATCAAAAACCAACGCGCCACGGCAGACCGTGGCGCGCTGTCGCACAAAGGCTGGTCAGACTTCAGATCTGCAACTTGCCCAATGACACGATCGGCCCGGTGGGTGCGCCGGTGGGTGAGCCCCCCTGCGGCTCAACGCTCACCGCGAAGGCCGCGGTGTCCAGCAGCAGCCTTGCTCTGAGCAAGGTGGTGGCACCGTCCGCGCGCACCAGGCCCAACGAGCGCGGCGCGCCCTGTGCCGGCACGGCCCACAGTTCAAGTGCCTGTTGCGCAGACACTGTGAGCGGGTTGAGCGGGCGCAGCACGAGGGCCCGGCCATCGGCGCTGATGCTGGCCACGAAGCTGGCGTTCAGCGCCTGGGCTGCTTCGGGGTTGGCCGCCAAGATGGTGATGACCGGCGGCTGCGCCGGCGGCACCTGGTTCACCAACACCAGCAAGGCCACCGCCGCCACGCTGCTCAACGCGCTCAGGCCACGCCACAGCCCCAAGCTCTGCCACCAGCGCGGGGCGGGCGCAGGATCAGGCGCAGCGAACAAGCGTGCCTCGATGGCCTGCCACACGCGCG
>JAYUHT010000239.1:0-14144 GCA_043766725.1 Burkholderiales bacterium
CTGGGCGCAGGCGGTGATACCGAGCGGTGCCGGTTTCTGGCGCGTTGCAGCCGCCGTCCTTCTGCCGCCCACGCTCCTAAGAGGGCCAGGGCTTTCATAGCGACAGCCATGAGCGCTCAACGCCCAGGGTGATCAAGGTGACATTGGCTTGCAGCTCGCCTTGCGCCGTGCTGCGCAACTGCACGCGCTCCAGGCGCAGCGGGCGCACGTCGTTTTCAAGCACTTCCACCGCACGCAGCAGTTGCGGCAGCTTAGCCTGCAACTGCAGCTCGTAGCGGTGGCGGTAGAGCACGCGGTTGTTGGCCGGCGCGGCGGCGTCGGATGGGGTTGATGCGGCGCCAGCCGGCGCCGAAGCAGCGCGGGCCGCGGCCAGGGAATCGGGCGCATCAGCCTCCGCGATGGTGACTTCCTCACCCGGCAAGGCGCGCAGCAGCGTCACGCTGACGGGCAGCCCCTGCAAGGTGCTGTTAAGCAAGAAGCGCAGCGATTCGCGTGGTGCCGCCTTGGCACCCACCTGCGCCAATTCGCCGGCCACCTTGCGCTGGCGCTGGGTCAGGCTGTCGTCACGGGCTTGCCGCTCGGCTTCGCGGTCCAGGCGCGCTTGTTCCAGCTCGCTTGCACTGGCTTGCAACGCCTGTTCGATGTTCTGGCGCTTGGCTCGCGCCGGCATGGCCAGCAATTGATCCGTGCCAAAGCACAGCGCCACCAGGGCACCGGCCAGGGCCAGACAGTCGCGCTGCGGCATGGCTTCGAGCTTGGCGTAGCGCTTGCGCACGGCCACGCGCAGGCCGGCCAACATGGGGGAGTTGAGGGTTGTCACCGGTGGCAGTTCATTCGCGTTTCAGGATGTCGCCGGTGGCCAGCACGAAGCGGCTGTAGCGCTGCGGCGCGGGCTTGGGCGCGTGGGCGGTGTCGTCGCCGGGTGTCTCGTCGTCAAGCACCTGGGCCTCGATCTGCATGCTGCCCAGGGCCAGGCCGCGCAGCGCCGAGACCTCGCTCAGCCGCGCGGCGAACTGCGCCAGCTCGGCACTGTCCAGGGCGCCACCGGCGATGCGCACGCCTTGCCTGCCGCTGAGTTCGATCTCGGTCAGCCACAGCGACGCAGGCAGCACCGCCACCATTTGGCCGAGCATTTGCGAGCTGCCGCTGGGCAGGTCGGTGGCGCGGGCCAGGCCATCGCGCAAGGCTTCCTCGCGCTCGATCTTGCGCAGCCGCGTGTCGGCCACCGGGTCGGGCGCGGCCTCACCCGCCTCGCCCGCCACCAGGTCGGCGTTCGGCCGCGCCAGCGCCACGGCCAGCTGCTGGCGTTCATACGCCACGTGTGCCGCGCAGACCAGCACGGCGGCCAGCACCGCGCCCAGCAGCACGGGCAACGGCGGGCGCGCCGCCACCGGCGACAACGAAGGGTCGATCAGGTTGAGTTGGTACTTCATGGTGACCCAGAACCTGCGTGCTCGCGCAGCGCCACGCCCAGCGCCAGGGTGTGATCCAGGCCTTGGCCCAGGTCATGTGGCACGCAGCCGGCGTCGAAATCCACCCACTCGGCCAGGTGAAAGGGCTGCACGTCGACACTGACTTGCACCGCCAGGCTGGGGCACAGGGCACTAGGGTCGTACAGCGACGACACCCACAGCTGCGTCAGGTGCGCGGCCGAGAACTGGCGGCCAAAAGCGTCGATCGTGCGTTGCACTTCAAGCGCCAGGCGTTCGATCTGCCCTTCGCGCGGAAACACTTCCAGTGCGTTCAACTGGCGCGCACCCAGGCCTAAGCGGCGTGTCACGCACAGTTCTTGTTGCCACAGCAACAGCAGATGCGACTCCTCCATGCCGACGTGCAAGAAGGCGCACGCTTGCGCGCCGCAGGCCAGCACGGCCAGGTTGCGCAACGCCATTTCGGGAATGTCCAGCGCCACCAGGTTCAGCTTCACGGCGCGCCAGTTCGCCAGCGCCGCTAGCACCACGGCGCGGCGCGCAATCACCGCCATCAGCTTGGCATTCTTGGCGTTGGTCTCGCCCGGCACGGGCGCGCAGTCCATGGCCGCGTCATCGAGCGGGAAGTCGATCAAATCCTTGATCGACCAACGCGCCGCCTCGCGGGTTTCGCCGGGCTCGACGGCGGGGCAGTCGATCTGCGCAATCTGGTATTCGCTCCCGGCGAGCAGTTGCACCAAGCCGTCGCGCTTGTTGCCCACGGCCTTGAGCCAAGGCGCCAGCGCGGCCACGCCACCTGCCGCCGCCACGCGCTCGCAGGCCTGCACCCGCGGCTTGCGGCCGGCACCGCCAGGCAACGCGCGCACGGCCACCAAATGGTCGCCCTGAGCTTGCACGCCCACCCACGCCTGCGGCGCCGCGGGGCGGCTTGGGGGAGACATCCAGGAAGGCAGGCGCATGCAGGCGGCTCGCAAGCGAGTGAAGGCTGCACAAGTCTAGGAACAGCCCCTGTTTGCCAAGGGCCGAGTAGGGGCGCGAAGCCCGGCCAGTTTCAGCCCGGCGGATGGCGGCCGGCCCTGGCCGGCCTTGGGGCGCTTATCAATCGAACTTGATGCGTTGGGCCATGAGCTTGGTGCGGTCGGGCGACAACACGCCGCGCACCTCGACCTGGCGGTTGGGGGCGAGATTGGCCGCCGTGCCGTTGTCAAAGCGAATCGCCGGGTCGCTGTAGTCCACCGTGTTGCCGCGCAAGACAAAGGTCTTCTGCGCCGCATTCACGCTGGTGATGGTGCCCTGCAGCTCGAAGGCAGTGTCGCGCACATCGGCTTCGCTTCTGACTCGCACTTCAGTGGCCACCAGCACGCCCGCGCGCAAGGCGCCCTTGACCTCGACCCGCACGCCACGGGCCAGGTCGGCGCTGCCGTTGGGAAACGCCGCCGCCGAGGCGTTGACGGTGATGCCGTTGACGCTGAAGCCGGTGGCCGCGGTGAAGCTGTCGATCAGCCCTTCGACTTCGGCGCTGTTGCGCTCGGTGGGCAAGGCGGCCTGCGCACCAAAGGAATTGGCTTGCCAGCGGCCGCTGCCGTCCAGGCTGGTGAGCAGGCGCAGGCGCACGATGCCGCCATTGGCCAGGCCCGCCGGTGCGTTGGCCGCCAGCGCGTAGCTGATGGGCGTGCTGCCGATGCTGAAGCTCTTGGCCACGCCGTCGATCAGGCGCACCACGCCGCGCAAGCGGTATTCACTTACCGCGCCGGCAGGCTCGATGCGCGTGGCATGGATGCTCAAGCGCTGGGTGTCGATCAGGCCGTGGATTTCGAGCACCTGGCCCACGCGCAGGCCTGCCAGGCCGGCGGCGATGCGCTCGTCGAACACCGTGTCGCCGGCGATGTCGATGGCCTGGCCCAGCACCGTGAGACGGCCGTTGACGCTGTCGATGGCGCTCAGCGGGCCGACCAGCAGGCTGCCGAAACGGATCAGGCTGGCCGTGGCAGTGTTGAGGGTCGCACCGGCCACGATGGCGCTGCTGTCGACATCGACCACCATGCCCAGGCGCAATTCGCTGGCCGAGCGCAGGCTGCCGTCGGCGTCTTCCACACGCGCGGCCGATTCATCGAAGTGCACGCCGCGCACCACCACCGAGCCGAAGCCCGAGATCGGCCCGCTGCTGAAGGTGTCGGGCGCGCTGCCGGTGCCGCCGATGCCCACGCCGCCACCGCCACCACAGGCGGCCAGCGCCGCCAGGGCGAGCAGGGTCGTGAAGGCGGCGCGCAGGCGTTGGCGCAGGGTCAAAGTACAAGCCAAGGTAAAAGCGTTCGAACGAATCATGTCTCAGGCCTCATCGGGAGCGGCCGAGCCCGGCGCAGCCGGCTCGTCATAACTGAACATGCCAATGCGCAAGCGCTGTTGCGCCGGCGCGGTGGCTTGGGCGTCGGCCTCGATGCGGGCTTCAAGCACCGGCACCAAGGCTTCAACCAATTTTTGCCAATGGGCGCGCACGGTGGCGCGGATGTCTTCGGCCGAGGCCGCACTCAGCCCATCGGCAAAGATGGCGCGTTCCACATGCAGGCCCCCGCCCGTGCGCACATTGGCCACGGCCGCGGCGAGGTGGTCGCCCACGTTGTCGCCCAAAAAGGCCAGCAGCCGCAGCGCGTCGCCCTTGGGCGCAAAGGCGTCGGGCACCAGGGCCACGGTGTCCTTGGCGGCGTCGAGGCGGGCCAGCCCCAGGCGCAGCAGTTCGTCGAGCAGGCTGCGCGGGTGCACGTCGCGCGTCACGCCCTGGGCCAGGCTTTCGAAACTCGGTGCCGGGCCCTGGCGCGGCAGCACGCGCGGCTTGCCGCGTTTTTGCAGGTACAACGAATCAGTGAGCCAGTGCGCAAACACCTCCGCCGCGGGCGAGCGCCGCGGCTTGGCCGGGCCATCGGGCTGGTTAACCAAACGCGTCACTGTGCGGCGGTTCAAGCCCGTGGCGGTGCTGATGCGGCTGACCATGCGGTGCGCCAAGGCATCGCTGTGCACCTCGCGCGCGGCCTGCACAAAGGCCAGCTGCAACACATCCTCCACCTGCGCGTAGGGCATGCCCTTGGCCACCGCCAGGCGCGCCAGCGGCACCAACACCTGCTCCAGCGCCGCGCGCAGGGCTTGCGCTTCGCTTGGGGCGTTGGGGGTGGCGGTATGGGGCATGGTGTGCGGCACGAAGCGGTGATCGTAGAACGACGCCACCCTGCCGGCCCATCACGGGGCGGCAGGGTGTGGGCCATTCAAGACGATGGCAGCGTCACTCGAACTTGATGCGCGTGGCCACCAGCGTGCTGCGGTCAGCACCCGGCACGCCCTTGACCTCAACCTGGGCGCCGACCAGCAGGCCGGCTGCCGTGCCGCGCTCGAAGGCCACCGAGCCGGCATGGCTGACCGTGACGCCGCGCAGCACGAAGGTCTTGTTCACCGCGTCGGCGCTGGTGATGGCGCCATGCAATTCAATGCCGTGGCGCTCACCGGCGTGGCGGTCGTCGAGTTCCACCTTGCTGGCCACCAGCACGCCGTTGCTCAAGGCGCCTTCCACTTCCACGCGCGCACCCAGCACCAGGCCGGCCGTGCCGTCGGGGAAGCTGGCGCCGCTGGCGTTCACCGGCGTGTCGTTGATGCTGAACTGGGTGCTGCTGGAGAAGGCGGTGACGCTGCCGCGCAGGTGCGCCTCGGCGCGATCTTCAAGCTTGGGCGCGGCGGTGCGCAGCGCGGTGGCGACCCACTGCCCAGCGACCGGTGCGGTTTGCAGCAGCACGCGAACGCGCTGGCCATTCGTGAGATTGGCCAAAGCCGGCAGCCCGGCCGGGATGCCGGCCGTGGCGACGTTGATCACCGCCGTGCCCAGGCTGAAAGTCTTGGCCGTGGCATCGAGGTTGGCAATCGTGCCGCGCAGGCGGTAAGCCGGCACGCCGGTCTTGACTTCAAGCCGCGTGGCTTGCACCACCGTGGCGCTGGCGTCCCACAGGCCGTGCACGTCGAGCACCGTGCCCACGGCCAGCGTGGCCAGGCCGCCTGACAAGCCATCACCAAACACCGTGGTTGCACTGATGGCCACCGCCTGGCCCAGCACCGTGAGCGTGCCGGCCGCGGCGTTCACCGCCTGCACCGGCCCGACCACCGAGCTGCCCATGCGGATGTGGCTGGCGCGGCCGCTGGCATTGCTGTGGTCGACGCGGGCACTGTCGACTTCAACCATCATGCCCAGCTTGAGCTCGCTGCGCGAGTGGCTGACGCTGTCTTCATCGCTGACGGCGGCGCTGCTGTCGTCGAAGCGCACGCCGTTGACGATGATCGAGCCGAAACCGGAAATCGGCCCGGCGTTGTAGGCGGCGGGCTGTTCGGTGGGCGCGGCGGCGCTGCCGGGGGCATTGGGGGCGTCACCCCCGCCACCGCAAGCGGCCACCAGCAGGGCGGCGGCCAAACCGGCGGCATGAGCGGCCAGCCAACGCTGGGTGGAAGAGAAAGGGCGGATCGAGATTGGCATGGGACTCTCCTGCAATTGAACGGACCCGAACCGGGGAGGCATCGGATGGCCGCAGTATAAATGTGCTTTATGCACATTTGTGATTCAAGCCGTTCGAATTTGTGTGAAGCTTGGTAAAGATGTGCTTCTCTGAACCCGTCGATCTGCACCTCGAAAGCTGTCGCATCTGGTGATCCATACAGCTATGCTTGGCGATCATGCCGCCGCGCCGCTGGATCGCCCACCTCGACATGGATGCCTTCTATGCCTCGGTGGAGTTGTTGCGCTACCCCGAACTGCGCGGCCAGGCGGTGGTGATCGGTGGCGGCCGGCGCCACCAGCCGGTGTTGCAAGCAGACGGCACGCGGCGCTTCTCAACCTTGAGCCAATACACCGGCCGCGGCGTCAGCACCACGGCCACCTACGCCGCACGCGACCTGGGCCTGTTCTCGGGCATGGGTTTGATGAAGGCCGCGCTGCGCGCACCCGATGCCGTGCTGCTGCCGGTGGACTTCGAGCAGTACCGCCTGTATTCACGCCGCTTCAAGGCCGCGGTGGCGGAGGTGACGCCGCAGATCGAAGACCGCGGCATCGACGAGATCTACATCGACCTGACCGAGGTGCCCGGCGTGCACGAGCCGCTCGGCCACGACCCGCTGGGCGGCGTGCGCGCGGTGGCGCAGGAGATCCGCAACAGCGTGCTGCGCGCCACGGGGCTCACCTGTTCAATCGGCGTGACGCCGAACAAACTGCTGTCCAAGATCGCCAGCGAACTCGACAAGCCCGATGGCTTGACCATCCTCACCGCTGAAGAATTGCCCAGCCGCATCTGGCCGCTGCCGGTGCGGCGCATCAACGGCATCGGCCCCAAGGCCAATGCGCGGCTGGCCGACCTGGGCATTCGCAGCATCGGCGAGCTGGCCGCGCGGCCGCGGCGTGAACTGG
This sequence comes from Burkholderiales bacterium, assembly GCA_043766725.1. Taxonomy (GTDB): domain Bacteria; phylum Pseudomonadota; class Gammaproteobacteria; order Burkholderiales; family Burkholderiaceae_C; genus Rubrivivax. The sequence continues at coordinate 6,862 of JAYUHT010000239.1, forward strand.
TCGAGCAGTTCGGCCGCAGCTACGGTGCCTGGCTGCACGACGCCGCCAACGGGCGCGACGAGCGCGCCGTGGTCACGCACAGCGAGCCGGTGTCGATGAGCCGCGAAACCACCTTCGAGCGCGACCTGCACGCCGTGCGCGACCGCGCCGAGCTGACGCGCATCTTCACCGAGTTATGTGAACAGTTGGCCAGCGACCTGCTGCGCAAGGGCTACCACGGCCGCACCGTGGGCATCAAGTTGAGGTTCGAAGACTTTCGCACCGTCACGCGCGACCTCACCCTGCCCGCGGCCACGGCCGACGCCGCCACCGTGCGCCGCGCCGCCGGCCTGTGCCTGAAGCGCGTCGACCTGAGCCAGCGCCTGCGCTTGCTGGGCGTGCGCGTCGGCGGCCTGGTGCGCCCGGGGCACGAAGCCGCGCCGAAAGCACGGCGCCAAGGCGTGCGCCAGCCCGCGAATGCAGGGCCGGATTTGCCCGGCCATCAGGGTCTGCTCGACCCAGGGTGAATGGCTGCTGGCGCGTGGTAGAACCCAACGACCCTTCCCCACCGCCGGAGACCGCACTTGGAACGCTCGTTCCACCAAGAAATACAAGCCCTGCGCCTGGGCGATGGTGAAGTCTTTCATGGCGAAGGCATCCTGGCCGTGACCAAGGCGCTGCTGCAAGCCGGCGTGAGCTATGTCGGCGGCTACCAGGGTGCGCCGGTGTCGCACCTGCTCGACGTGATGGTGCAGGCGCGCGACGACATGGCCGCGCTGGGCGTGCATGTCGAGGCCAACACGAACGAGGCCGCGGCCGCAGCCATGCTCGGCGCATCCATCATGTACCCGGTGCGCGGCGCCGTGACGTGGAAGAGCATCGTGGGCACCAACGTGGCCAGCGATGCGTTGTCGAACCTGGCCTCGCCGGGCGTGATCGGCGGCGCGCTGATCGTGGTGGGCGAAGACTACGGCGAAGGCGCCAGCGTCATACAAGAGCGCACGCACGCCGTCGCACTCAAGTCCACGTTATGGCTGATGGACCCGCGGCCCAGCCTGCCCACCATCGTGCGCTGCGTGGAACAGGCGTTCGTGCTTTCGGAAGCGTCGAACACGCCCGTGATGCTGGAGCTGCGCATCCGCGCCTGCCATGTGCGCGGCAGCTTTGTGGCCAAAGACAACGTTGCCCCCTTGATCAGCACGCGCGCCTTGCTGGCCGAGCCGGCCGCGTTCAACTACGAGCAGCTTGCGCACCCACCGGTCACCTTCGGCCACGAGCGGCGCAAGCAGTTGGAACGCTTGCCGGCGGCGCGCGCGTACATCGCCGCGCACGGCCTGAACGAGTTGGTGCCTGGTGAGCTGGTGCAGCTGGGCATCGTGCTGCAAGGCGGCCTGTACAACACCTTGATCCGCGCCTTGCAACAGTTCGGCCTGGCCGATGCGCTGGGTGCCAGCCGCATCCCGCTGCTGGTGCTGAACGTGGTGGTGCCGCTGGTGCCCGAGCAGATCGCCGGCTTTTGCCGCGGCAAGCGCAGCGTGCTGGTGGTGGAAGAAGGCCAGCCCGATTTCATTGAGCAAGAAATTGGCGCCCTGCTGCGCCGCGCCGGCGTGCACACAGCGCTGGCCGGCAAAGACCAGATCGCCGTGGCCGGCGAGTACACGGCCGAAGTCATGCTCGCCGGCCTGGCCACCTGGCTTGAAACCGCGGGCGAGCGGGCCCTTGCAGGGCCGGCGCGCGAACTGCTGGCCGAGGTGGCGCGCACGCGGCTGCAAGCACGCGAGTTGCTCGGCACGCCGCTGCCGCCGCGCCCGCCCAATTTCTGCATCGGCTGCCCCGAGCGGCCGGTGTTCGCGGCGTTGAAACTGGTGCAGCGCGAAATCGGGCCGATGCACATCAGCGCCGACATCGGCTGCCACGCGCTGGCCACGTTCGCGCCGTTCTCCTTCGGCAACTCGATCCTGGGCTACGGCATGAGCCTGGCCAGCGGCGCCGGGGTGCGCAGCTTCCAGCAGCGCCGGCCGGTGGCCATCATGGGCGACGGCGGCTTCTGGCACAACGGGCTGCTTTCCGGCGTGAGCGGCGCGCTGCTCAACGGCGGTGATGGCGTGCTGGTGATCATGAAGAACGGCTACACCTCGGCCACCGGCACGCAGGATGTGGTGTCCACCCCCAGCAGCGAGGCCCGCCGCGTGGCCGAAGGCGCCAGCGCCACGGGCAGCGAATTAACGATTGAAAACACCTTGCGCGGCATGGGCGTGCGCTGGTTGAAGACGGTGCACAACTACCAGGTGGCTAACGTTAGAGATGTGCTGAGAGAAGCCTTCACCACCACTGAGCGCGGGCTGAAGGTGATCGTGGCCGAAGGCGAATGCCAGCTTGAACGGCAACGCCGCATCAAGCCCCTGCGGGCGCGCCAGCTCAAGGCGGGAAAGCGCGTGCTGCGCACAAAGTACGGTGTGGACGATGAAACCTGCACCGGCGACCATTCCTGCATCCGCCTGTCTGGCTGCCCCACGCTGAGCGTGAAGCCCTCGCGCGACCCCCTCAAGCGCGACCCGGTGGCCACCGTGGAAGCCGGCTGCGTGGGCTGCGGCCTGTGCGGTGAAGTGGCGCAGGCCGCGGCGCTGTGCCCGAGTTTCTGGCGCGCTGATGTGGTGACGAACCCGAGGCCGTTCGAGCGCGTGGTGGACCGGGTGCGGCGCACGGTGATTGGCTGGTTGGCGCCATGAGCCGCGCTCGCACCGCAGTGCGCAGGACGCAGGTGTCCTCATGATCGCAACGGCTCAACCTTTCAGTATCCTCATCGCGGCGCTCGGTGGCGAAGGCGGCGGCGTGCTGGCCGAGTGGATCGTGCAGGCCGCACTCAAGGCCGGCCTGGCGGTGCAGGCCACCTCGGTGCCCGGCGTGGCGCAGCGCACCGGCGCCACCAGCTATTACATCGAGTTCTTCCCCGAGCCCTTGGCCGCAGGCCAGCAGCCGGTGTTCGCGCTGATGCCCGTGCCGGGCCGGCTGGATGTGCTGCTGGCCAGCGAACTGCTCGAAGCCGCGCGCATTGCCGAACGCGGCTTCGTCACGCCGCAGCGCACGCTGTTGATCAGCGCTGACCACCGCGTGCTGACCACGGCCGAAAAAATGGCCATGGCCGACGGCCGCCTGGCCAGCGGCCCGCTGCGCGCCATGTTGCAAGCGGTGTCGCGCGATAGCCTGGTGCTTGACTTCGGCAGCATGGCCACGCGCCACGGTACGGTGATCAGCGCGGTGTTGTTCGGCGCCCTGGCCGGCAGCGGCAGCCTGCCTTGGCCGCGCGCGCTGTGCGAAGCCGCCATCACTGCGGGCGGCCTGGGCGTCAGCGCCAGCCTGGCCGGATTTGGCGAGGCGTTCGACGCCGCAAGCGCTGAGATGCCGGCCCCTGCCTCGCCGGATGCATTGCCACCCGAACTGGCTGAGGTGCTGTCACTGGGCCAGGCCCGCATGACCGACTACCAAGACCGCGCCTACGCCGCCACCTACACCGAGCGCGTGCAGGCCTTGCAGCGCGCCGGCCACAGCGCACCCGACGCGGTGCTGGAAGCCGCGCGTCAGCTTGCCCTGTGGATGAGCTATGAAGACGTGATACGCGTGGCCGACTTGAAGACCCGCGCCGAGCGCTTGCAGCGCGTGCGCGATGAAGCCGGTGCCAAGCCGGGTGAGCTGGTGCAGATCCGCGAACACCTCAAGCCTGGCCTGGCTGAATTGGCCGACATCGCCCCGGCGGCTCTGGGCCGTTGGCTGCGCGCGCGCATCAAGCCGGGCTTGCCCGTGGGCACGCGCGGGCGCGGCATGACGCTGCACACCACCTCCATCAGCGGCTTCGTGGCGCTGCGCCTGCTGGCCGCCTTGAAGCGTTTTCGCCGTTCTTCTCTGCGCTTCGTGCAGGAGCAAGCCGCCATTGATGCCTGGCATCAAGCCATGCTGCAAGTGCTGCTGCAACCCAGCGGCTTTGCGCGCCACCTGGCCGAGCTGCCGCGCCTGCGCAAAGGCTACAGCGACACTTTCGAGCGCGGCCGTGCCGCATATGAACGCATCTTTGCGCAGCTTGTGCTGCCGCAAATAAGCCAAGCCGATGACGCTGCCGCGCAGACCTTGCAGCAGGCGATTGCCGCGGCCCTGGCCGACCCCGAACATCAGGCGCTGGACAAGCACCTGGGCAACAGCGCCACACAACGCCAGCACACGCCGATCCGCTGGCACCCGCGGGTTTCCAAGCCTGCCGACGACGCCGCGACGGGGCCATGATCTCTGGCGTTTGCTGACCCGACTTTTCATTCACGGAGTGCCCATGAAACCCCTGTCCTTGACCCCGCTCACCCTGGGCGTTACCTTGGCCGTTGCTTGCAGCGCGGCCACTGCGCAAGACAAGCCCACCGAGTTGAAGCTCGCCCATTGGGTGCCGGCCAATCACGCCTTGGCCACCACCGGTTTCATCCCCTGGGCCAAGTCGATCGAAGCCGCATCGGGCGGCAGCATCAAGGTCAACATTTTTCCGGCGCAGCAACTGGGCAAGGCCAATGACCACTACGACATGGCGCGCGACGGCATTGCGCAAGTGACCTATGTGAACCCCGGTTATCAGGCCGGCCGCTTCCCCATCTTCGCCGCCGGTGAACTGCCCTTCCTGCTCGACAAACCCGGCCCGGCCTCGGCCGCGCTCGACGCTTGGTACCGCAATTACGCTGAGAAGGAAATGAAGGACGTGAAGGTCTGCCTGTCGCACCTGCACGTGGGCACGCTGCATTCCAAGGCGCCGATCACCGAGCCCGGGCAACTCAAGGGCATGAAGATCCGCCCGGCCAACGGCACCGTGGGCAGCCTGGTTTCGCTGCTCGGCGGCACCAATGTGCAGGTGTCGGCCCCCGAAGCGCGCGACGCCATTTCCAAGGGCGTGGCCGATGCCATCACCTTTCCCTGGAACTCCATCATCAGCTTTGGCATCGACAAAGCCGTCACCTACCACACCGACATGCGGCTGTACGCCGCGGTGTTTGTGTGGGCCATGAACAAGCCCTGGTACGACGGGCTTTCACCCAACCAGAAAAGAGTGATGGACGACCACTGCAACAACGAATGGGCCGCCCGCGTGGGCAAAGATTGGGGCGACGTTGAAGACTCGGGCCGCGAGAAGATGGTGGCCATGGGTGGGCACACCATCGTCAAGCTCACGCCGGCGCAGAACGACGCCTGGCACAAGGCCGCCGCACCGGTTTACGACCAGTGGGTCGCCACTGCCGACAAGGCCGGCGTGAATGGCCGCAAGGTGCTCGATGAACTGCGCGCCCAGCTCACCAAGAGCGGCGGCGGGCAGTAAGCCTGATGCGGCGAGTTGTCAGCGCGATCGAAACGACGGCGGCGCTGTTCCTGTTGCTGATTGCCCTGGTCACGGCGGGCAACGTGCTGTTGCGCGACCTGTTCGCGGTGCAAATCCCAGACTGGTTCGACGGCTCCAAGCTGTTGTTGGGCATCGCGCTGTTCTGGGGCATTGCGGTGGCCACGTATCACGCTGGCCACATCTGCGTTGACATCCTATGGGAGCACGCCAGCGCGCCCAACCGCAGGCGGCTTGACCTGGTCGCCGGCGCCATCACCCTGGCCTTCCTGGCGCCCATGGCCTGGATGGTGATGGCCAAGGTGCTGCAAGGCGGCACGCAGGCCACCACCGACCTGCGCCTGCCCCTGGTGTGGTTCCAAAGTGTGGCCGCGCTGGGCGGCTTTGCCGCCGTGCTGCTGGGCGCCTGGCGCCTGGTGGCGCTGTGGCGCGGCACCGAAGAGAACGTTGACGTGGCGGCGGCCGAAAGGGGTATTGATGAGCCGTGACGTGGTGGCACTGGGCGGCTTCATTTTGATGTTCATGCTGATGGCGCTGCGCGTGCCCATCGGCGTGGCCATGGGCATCGTGGGCGTGCTGGGTTTTGGCTTGCTCAGCGGCGCCGCGCCGGCCATGAACCTGCTGGGCAACGTGCCGCTGTCGGTGTTGACCGACTACAACCTGGCCGTCATTCCGATGTTCATCTTGATGGGCGCCTTCGCCTCGCATTCGGGCATGAGCCGCGAGCTGTTCGAGGCCGGCCGCGCGTGGCTGGGCCACCGCCGCGGCGGGCTGGCCTATGCGTCGATTGCCGCGTGTGCGGGCTTTGCGGCGATCAACGGCTCGTCGGTGGCCACCGCGGCCACCATGAGCCAGGTGGCGCTGCCCGAGATGCGCCGCGCCGGCTATGAGCCGGGCCTGGCCTCGGGCCTGATTGCCGCCGGCGGCACGCTGGGCATCATGATTCCGCCATCAACCATCTTTGTGCTGTACGGCATCATGACCGAGGTCGACATCGCCGCATTGTTCGCTGCCGGCGTGGTGCCAGGGCTGATGGCGGTGGTGTTCTATATCGCGGTGGTGGCTTTCGTCGGCTGGCGCCACCCCGGCACGCTGCCGCTGGGCGAGCCGCACACCTGGGCCGAACGCTGGAGCAGCCTGCGTGCTTTGTGGGCCGTGTTCCTGCTGTTCGCCTTCGTGCTGGGCGGCATCTACGCCGGGCTGTTCACGGTGCAAGAGGCCGCGGGCGTGGGTGCCACCGGCACCTTGCTGATCGGCATCTTGCGCGGGCGCTTGCGCTGGCCGCAGATTCGCGCCGCGCTGATCGACGCACTGCGTGTTTCGTCCGCCATCATGACCATCGTGGTCGGCGCCTTCCTGTTCGGCTATTTCCTCACCATCACCCAGTTCACCCAGGCCGCGGTCGATTGGCTGGTGCACCTGCCCGTGGGTCCCTACGGCGTGCTGACGCTGGTGTTGGTGGGTTACTTCATCCTGGGCGCGGTGATGGACGAACTGGCCATGATCCTGCTCACCGTGCCCATCGTCTTCCCGGCCATGATGCATCTCGGCTTCGACCCGGTGTGGTTCGGCGTGATCATCGTCATGGCCGTCACCTTCGGCATGATCTGCCCGCCGGTGGGCATGAATGTCTTCGTCATCAATTCCATCGCGCGCGACATCGGCCTGGCCAAGATTTATCGCGGCACCTTTCCGTTCATCGCCGTGGACATTGTTCGCCTGGTCATCCTGTGTGCCTTTCCGGCGATTTCGCTGTGGCTGCCGAACCTGATCGCCAAGTAGCGCGCCCACGCCGCCTGCGCAAACCAACGCTTGAAGTGACTCACCATGCCCGTCATCACCACGATTGAAGACCTGCGCCTGCTGGCCAAGCGGCGCGTGCCACGCATGTTCTACGACTACGCCGATTCGGGCTCGTGGACCGAGAGCACCTACCGCGCGA
>JAYUHT010000240.1:0-5356 GCA_043766725.1 Burkholderiales bacterium
AGCTGCGCGCCCAATCGGCACCAGCGGCAGCGGCCTTGAACGCGCTGTCTTCGGCACTCACATACGCGCCATCTTTGTTTCGCATTTGCACGTGGGACATCTTGTTTTGCTTGGCGTAGGCATATTCCACGTAGCCAATGCTGTTGGGCAGGCGTTGCACGAAGGCCGACACGCCCTCGTTGCCCTTGCCACCGGTGCCGGTGGGCCACTTCACGGCCGTGCCCTCGCCCACGGCGGCCTTCCAGCTGTCGTTCACCTTTGACAAGTAGTTGGTGAAGATAAAGCTGGTGCCCGAGCCATCGGCGCGCTGCACCACGGCAATCGCGGCGTCGGGCAAGGCCACGCCCGGGTTCAAGGCGGTGATGGCGGCATCGTTCCACTTGGTGATCTTGGCCAGGTAGATATCGCCGAGCACCTGCCCGGTGAGTTTCAACTGCCCCGGCGCCACGCCTTTGATGTTGACCACCGGCACCACGCCGCCGATGACGGCGGGGAACTGCACCAACCCCTCTTGCGCCAACTCCTCATCCTTGAGCGGCATGTCGCTGGCGCCGAAGTCGACCGTCTTCGATTTGATTTGCTTGATACCGGCCCCCGAGCCGATCGACTGATAGTTCACCTTGATCCCGGTGGCCTTGTTGTACGCATCGGCCCACTTGGCATAGATGGGAGCAGGAAAAGTGGCACCGGCGCCAGTAATGTCTTGCGCCGCAGCGGCCAGTGGCACACTCAGCATGGCCAGCGCGAGCCAGGGTTTAAGGGTCTTGTTCATGGGCACTCCTTGGGTGAGACAAAAGCTCGAATGCCGGCACTGTAGGAAGGCTGTGTGACGGCTTCATGACATGCGTTGCAGGCCGAGTCATCAAATCGTCATTTGTCTTCAGCGACACTGCACGCCATCGCCCTCAACCTCAACCTCAACCCGACATGGATCGCGCGCTAAACATTCTGTTCCTGTGCACCCACAATTCCGCCCGCAGCATCCTGGCCGAGGCGCTGCTGAATCATCTGGATGGGCAGCGTTTTGTCGGCCATTCTGCAGGCAGCCAGCCCAAGGGCGCGCCGAATCCGCTGGCCTTGAAAGTGCTGGCCGCCGCAGGCATCGACATCACCCCGTTGCGCAGCAAGGGGTGGGACGAGTTCGCCACGCCCGCAGCACCGGCCATGGATGCGGTGATCACCGTGTGCGACCAGGCCGCCGGCGAAACCTGCCCTTACTGGCCCGGCCAACCGGCCACCGCGCATTGGGGCTACCCGGACCCGTCTGACACGCCGGGCAGCGAGGCGGCGCGCGAAGATGCGTTTCGTTTGACCCTGCTGGCGCTGCGGCGGCGGATTCAATTGCTGATCAATTTGCCGCCCGAGCAATTCAAGGGCCTGGCGTTGCAGCAAACCCTGCGCAGCCTGGCTCAGGAATGATGCCCCCACCGCTGGCCAGGGCCGTGCTGGCCGAAGCCCTGGGCACGGCGCTGTTGCTGGCCGCGGTGGTGGGGTCAGGCATCATGGCCCAGCGCCTGGCCGCGGGCAACGACGCCATCGCGCTGCTGGCCAACACCCTGGCCACGGTGTGGGCGCTGGTCGTGTTGATCGAGCTGTTTGGCCCCGTGAGTGGCGCCCATTTCAACCCCGTGGTGAGTTGGGCCCTGGTGCTCAGACACCAGCTTGAGCCGGCAAGGGCCGTGGCCTACACATTGGCGCAACTGGCTGGCGCGGTGGCGGGTGCGGCGCTGGCAAATGCCATGTTCGAGCTGCCGCTGCTGCACCTGGCCACCACCGTTCGCACCGGCCCTGGCCAATGGCTGGCTGAAGCCGTGGCCACATTCGGGCTGTTGCTGGTGGTGCTGCGGGCACCGCCGGCAAAGGCTTCCTGGTTGGTGGCGAGCTGGATCGGTGCGGCCTACTGGTTCACCGCTTCCACCTCGTTTGCCAATCCGGCCGCGGCCTTCGGGCGCATGTTCAGCGACAGCTTTGCCGGCATCGCGCCGAGCAGCGTACCGGCGTTCGTGGCCGCGCAGGTGGTGGGTGGGCTGTTGGCGCTGCTGGTGGGCAGATGGCTAATCAAACTGCCGTCTTGAGCGGAAACCTCGGCGGCACGTGAGATTCATGCCAGCGCCACCGGTGCTGCGCTCAGAGTGGCCGCCAACCGTTGCGCGCAGGCCTCGGCCTGGCCGGCGTCTGCCGCCTCGACCATGACCCGCACAACGGGCTCGGTACCCGACGGGCGAATCAACACCCGGCCGCGCGCGCCCAGTTCTGTTTCCACCGCGCCCACTTCAAGCGGCAAGCGCTGGTTCTGCTTCCAATCCACACCCGGCGCCAGGCGCACATTGATCATCGTTTGCGGGTACAGCGCCACGCCCGCCAACATGTCAGCCAGCGGCTTGCCACTGCGCGCCACGGCCTGCAACACCTGCAAGGCGCTGACGATGCCGTCGCCCGTGGTGTGCTTGTCCAGCGCCAGCAAGTGGCCCGAGCTTTCGCCGCCCAGTTGCCAGCCGCGTGACAGGAGTTCTTCAAGCACGTAGCGGTCGCCCACCTTGGCGCGCACCAGCTCCACGCCACGCGCGCGCAAGGCCACTTCAATGGCCATGTTGGTCATCAGCGTGCCCACGACGCCGGGCACCGCCTGCCCCTGAGCCAGGCGGTCGAGCACCATCACGTACAGCAGCTCATCACCGTTGAACAGGCGGCCGGCGGCATCGACCAGTTGCAGCCGGTCGGCGTCACCATCCAGCGCAATGCCGTAGTCGGCACCCTCTTGCTTCACCGCCGCCACCAGCGCGGCCGGCGCGGTGGCGCCCACGCCGTCGTTGATGTTCAGCCCGTTGGGCTTGCAGCCGATGGCCACCACGTTGGCACCGAGTTCGTGAAAGACATCGGGCGCCACGTGGTACGCCGCGCCGTTGGCACCATCGACCACCAGCTTCAAGCCCTTGAGCGACAGCTCGCTGCCCACCGTGGCTTTGCAGAATTCGATGTAGCGGCCGCTCGCATCGTCGAGCCGCTTGGCCTTGCCGAGGTGGGCGGAGTCGGCCCACTGGGGTGGCACGTCGAGCTGCGCTTCGACCGCGAGTTCCCACTCATCGGGCAGTTTTTCTCCGCGCGCGGAGAAGAACTTGATGCCGTTGTCGGGGTAGGCGTTGTGCGAGGCGCTGATCACCACGCCCAGGTCGAGCCGCAATGCGCGCGTGAGGTAAGCCACGCCCGGCGTGGGCAGCGGGCCGCTGAGCAGCACATCAACCCCGGCCGAGGCGAAGCCTGCCTCCAACGCCGACTCGATCATGTAGCCCGAAATGCGCGTGTCCTTGCCGATCACCACCGTGGGCCGCGCGCTGCTGCGCTTGAGCACGCAGCCCACGGCGTGGCCCAGCTTGAGCATGAAGTCGGGCGTGATGGGCGCCTGTCCCACTGTGCCGCGGATGCCGTCGGTACCAAAGAAGCGTCGGGTCATGGCTGCTGATTCGTTGTGGGTTGTTCGGGTTGCAGGGCGTTCCAGACCTTGAGCGCGTCCACCGTGGCGGCCACATCATGCACGCGCAGGATGCGCGCGCCGGCCTGCACGGCACTCAAAGCCGCGGCCAGGCTGGCTGCCGTGCGTTCCTGCACAGCTTGGCCGGTGATGTGCCCCAAGGTGCGCTTGCGCGACCAGCCCACGAGCAGCGGGTAGCCCAGCGCCAGCAGCGCGCCCAAGCGCCTGTGCAATTCAATGTTTTGGGCGTCGGTCTTGGCAAAGCCGATGCCGGGGTCGAGCACGATGCGCACTGCGGCCACGCCTGCTGCGTGCACCTGCGCGGCGCGGTCGCCCAGGAAGGCCTTCACATCGGCCACCACATCAGCGTAGTCGGCCAACCCCGTCATCGTGCCCGGTTCGCCGCGCAGGTGCATCAGGCACACGCCAGCCTGGGGGTGAGCACTGAAAGCCGCCAGAGCGCCCGCGCGGCGCAGAGCGCGAACGTCGTTGATGATGTCCACGCCCAGGCCGAGTGCCTCGCGCATCAACTCGGGCTGGCTGGTGTCGAGCGACACCGGCACGCCAAGGCTCAACGCGGCGCGCAGCACGGGCAAAACGCGACCACGCTCGTCTTGCGCGCTCACCGGCGCCGCACCGGGCCGGGTGGACTCGCCGCCAATGTCCAGGATGTCAACCTCTGCTTTGACCAGCGCCTCGCAACGCGCCACGGCCTGGGCGGCTTTGTCATGCAAGCCGCCATCGCTGAAGGAGTCGGGCGTGACGTTGACGATGCCCATCACTCGTGGCCGGCTGAGGTCGACCTGATATCGACTGGTCTGCCAGAAAGTGCGAGGCTGCGACATGGAATGGAAAACGGGGCGCTAAGTCCCGTGTGCTGGTTCCCGTTCCGAGCCTACGCCGGGGCGTGGGCGCCGTCGGGATTAACCGGCGGCGGGGTGGGCCCAAGGCTGCGTGCGGCCGGAGGCGTCCAATCTTTCGGTGGGCGCGGCGGGCGGCCTTGCATGATGTCTTGGATCTGCTCGCCATCGATCGTTTCCCATTCAAGCAAGGCTGCGGCCATGGCGTGCATCTTGTCCACGTTGTCTTCGATCAGCTTGCGCGCAATGCCGTATTGCTCGTCGATGATGCGGCGGATTTCCTTGTCCACCGCCTGCATGGTCTGTTCGCTCATGTTGGTGGTCTTGGTAACCGAGCGGCCGAGGAAGACTTCGCCTTCGTTTTCGGCGTAGACCATGATGCCCAGCGCTTCGCTCATGCCAAAGCGCGTGACCATATCGCGCGCAATTTGGGTGGCGCGTTCAAAGTCGTTGCTGGCGCCGGTGGTCATCTGGTGCATGAACACTTCTTCGGCAATGCGGCCACCGAAGAGCATGGAGATGCGGCTGAGCATTTGCACTTTGTCGGTGCTGTAGCGGTCCTTCTCGGGCAATGAGATGGTCACGCCCAAGGCACCACCGCGCGGAATGATGGTGACCTTGTGTACCGGGTCGAGTTTGGGCAACAAGTGGCCAATCAGCGCGTGGCCAGCCTCGTGGTAAGCCGTGTTCTTGCGCTCGTCTTCGTCCATGACCATCGACTTGCGCTCAGCGCCCATCATGATCTTGTCTTTGGCCTTTTCGAAGTCGACCATCTCCACCACACGCGCATTGCGCCGCGCCGCGAACAGGGCCGATTCGTTCACCAGATTGGCCAGGTCGGCGCCCGAAAAGCCAGGCGTACCGCGCGCGATAACGTCAGCGCGCACGTCGGCGCCAATGGGCACCTTGCGCATGTGAACGTTGAGGATCTGCTCGCGCCCGCGAATGTCGGGCAGCGTCACGTAGACCTGGCGGTCGAAGCGGCCAGGGCGCAGCAGGGCCGGGTCGAGGATGTCGGGCCGGTTGG
>JAYUHT010000241.1:0-5344 GCA_043766725.1 Burkholderiales bacterium
GCGACTTGCGACCCAGATTCGGGGTTTTGAGCAGCTCGTTTTCAGTACGTTGAATCAAATCGCCAATGTAGTAAATGTTCTCGGCCTTCAGGCAGTTGGCCGAACGCACGGTGAGTTCGAGTTCGTCCACCGGGCGCAGCAAGATCGGGTCGAAGTTGGCGCTGGCACGCGCGGGCTGGTCGATCGGGAAAATCTCGTTGGGTTCGAGCTGGGCGAAGATGGCCAACTGCTCGACCAGGATCTTGGCCGAAGCGCGAATCGCTTCCTCGGGCGAAATGGCGCCGTTGGTTTCGATCTCCATCACCAGCTTGTCAAGGTCGGTGCGCTGTTCGACGCGGGCGTTTTCCACCGCGTAGCTGACCCGGCTGACCGGCGAGAACGAAGCATCTAGCACGATGCGGCCGATGGCCTTGGTGGGCTCGTCGCCAAAGCGGCGCAGCGTGCCGGGCACATAGCCGCGGCCCTTTTCCACCTTGATCTGCATGTCGAGCTTGCCGCCTTGGCTCAAGTGGGCAATGACGTGCTCGGGGTTGATGATTTCAACGTCGTGCGGGGTCTGGATGTCGGCCGCCGTGACCGGGCCCTCGCCCTCTTTGCGCAGCACCAGCGTGACTTCGTCGCGGTTGTGCAGGCGAAATACCACGCCCTTCAGGTTGAGCATGATGTGCACCACGTCTTCCTGCACGCCGTCGATCGTGGAGTATTCATGCAGAACGCCGGCGATGGTGACTTCGGTGGGCGCATAGCCGACCATGGAAGACAGCAACACGCGGCGCAGCGCGTTGCCCAGGGTGTGGCCATAGCCGCGCTCAAATGGCTCAAGGGTGGCCTTGGCGCGGTTGGTGCCGAGAGGCTCGACGTTGATGACTTTGGGTTTCAGCAGAGTGGTTTGCATGGAGTCCTGTTCCTCTCAATACCCTCGGTTCGTTACACCGATAAGGCTGATGGATGACAGGCCGGGCGGGGTGACGCGCCTTCGTGCCCGGCCGACACGAAACGCCGGATGCCGTGCCGCAGCGCTACAGCGCCTGCGGCACAACGATCAACGTGAATAGAGTTCGACGATCAACGATTCGTTGATCTCGGCGCCGAATTCGTCGCGGTCGGGCACCTTCTTGAACACACCTTCCATCTTGGTGGCATCAACCTGCACCCAGGCCGGCATGCCCACACTGGCGGCGAGCTTGAGCGCGTCGGCAATGCGCAATTGCTTCTTGGCGGCTTCGCGCACCGACACCGTGTCGCCCGCTTTGACGAGGTAAGAAGCGATATTCACCACGCCACCATTGACAGTGACGCTTCGGTGCGACACGAGCTGGCGCGACTCGGCCCGCGTGGAGCCAAAGCCCATGCGGTAGACCACGTTGTCGAGCCGGCACTCCAGCAGCGACAACAGGTTCTGGCCGGTGTTGCCGCGGCGGCGCTCGGCCTCGGCGAAGTAGCGGCGGAATTGGCGCTCGAGCACGCCGTACATGCGCTTGACTTTTTGCTTCTCGCGCAACTGCAAACCGTAGTCTGAGGTGCGTGAGCCGCTGGTGCGGCCATGCTGGCCGGGCTTGCTGTCGAACTTGGCCTTGTCGCTGATGGCGCGGCGTGCGCTCTTCAGGTACAGGTCCGTGCCTTCACGGCGCGACAGCTTGGCTTTGGGTCCTAGGTAACGTGCCACGTTTGATTCCTTTGATCATGGTCTGACGCAACTGCGGGGTGCGGGGCACCTGCACGCTGCGCGAGTCTGGCGAATGTTTTTGTAGCGCTCAGACGGTGGTCTTACGAGGCCGCACACCAATGCGGCCTATTGGGTGGGAAATGCTGCCACTTCCCGGTAACAGCCGGCGCCAGCCGGCGCCAGCAGGCATGCCGGCGCCCAGCAGGGTGAATCAGATGCGCCGACGCTTTTGCGGGCGGCAGCCGTTGTGCGGCATCGGCGTCACATCGGAGATCAGGTTGATGCGAATGCCCAACGCGGCCAATGCGCGCACCGACGACTCACGCCCCGGGCCTGGGCCCTTGATGCGCACATCAAGGTTCTTGATGCCTTGCTCTTGCGCCGCGCGGCCGGCCACTTCTGCGGCCACCTGGGCGGCGAAGGGCGTTGACTTGCGCGAACCCTTGAAACCCTGGCCGCCTGAAGACGCCCAGGCCAAGGCGCTGCCCTGGCGATCAGTGATGGTGATGATGGTGTTGTTGAACGAGGCGTGAACGTGCGCCACGCCGTCTGCGATGTTCTTGCGGACTTTCTTGCTCACGCGGCGCGCGGCGGTGTTGGCAGCTGGTTTGGCCATGGTGGTGGGCTCTCGGTGTGTGTCGCGTGGTGTTCGGCAGGCAGGGGGTGGGCTGGAAGAAGCGATTACTTCTTCAGTGCTGCCGCGCCCTTGCGCGGGCCCTTGCGGGTGCGGGCGTTGGTGCGCGTGCGCTGGCCGCGCACCGGCAAGCCGCGGCGGTGGCGCAGGCCACGGTAGCAGCCCAGATCCATCAGCCGCTTGATGTTGATGGATATCTCGCGGCGCAGGTCGCCTTCGATGGTGATGCGGGCGATCTCGTCACGAATCTTCTCAAGGTCGGTGTCGCTCAGATCCTTGATCTTCTTGGAATAGTCGATGCCCACCGCGACGCAGATCTTCTGCGCCGTGGGGCGGCCGATGCCAAAAATCGACGTCAGGCCAATCTCTGCGTGTTTATGCGGCGGGATGTTGATGCCGGCGATGCGTGCCATGGTGCTTCCTTGAAATCTGTTCTGTGCTTGTGTTGCCTGGGGCGGCCTTTGCGCAAGCATGCGCAAAGGCGTTCGCCTGGCGCCAAACAGTCCGCAGGGACTGTTTGTCGTCCGGGCTCACTAACCCTGCCGCTGCTTGTGGCGCGGATCGGTGCAGATGACCCGCACCACGCCGTGGCGGCGGATGATCTTGCAATGGCGACACATCTTCTTGACCGATGCTGCGACTTTCATGCCAATCTCCTGAAGCTCGTCCTGAAACTTGTCCTGATACTCAATTTGCAGTTCACTTCGCCCTGAAGACGATGCGTGCCCGTGTTAATTCGTAGGGCGTCAATTCAACCGTGACGCGGCACCTGGCAGGATGTGGATTTGGTGCATCCGCATCTAGCTTGCCTTGAAATTTGCCTTCTTCAAAAGCGACTCGTATTGCTGGCTCATGACGTAGCTTTGCACCTGGGACCAGAAGTCCATGGTGACGACCACGATGATGAGCAACGACGTACCACCGAAGTAAAACGGTACGTTGTACTTCAGCACCAAAAACTCAGGCAGCAGGCACACCATGGTGATGTACACCGCGCCCACCAACGTCAAACGGGAAAGAATCCTGTCGATGTGCTTGGCCGTCTGCTCACCCGGGCGAATGCCGGGGATGAAGGCACCACTCTTCTTCAGGTTGTCAGCCGTCTCGCGGCTGTTGAACACCAGCGCGGTGTAGAAGAAGCAGAAAAACACAATCATCGCTGCGTACAGCAGCACGTAGATCGGCTGGCCGGGCGACAGTGCGCCAGACAAATCCTTCAGCCAGCGCATGCCTTCACCGGTGGCGAACCAGCCCACGACGGTGGCCGGCAGCAAGATGATGCTGCTGGCAAAGATGGGCGGGATCACGCCAGACATGTTGAGCTTGAGCGGCAGGTGCGAGGACTGACCGCCATAGACCTTGTTGCCGACCTGCCGCTTGGCATAGTTGACCAAGATCTTGCGCTGCCCGCGCTCGACGAACACCACACGAAGGTCACGCCCACCACCAGCGCGAAGATGAACAGACACACGATGATGCTCATGGCCCCCGTGCGCACCAGCTCGAACCAGCCGCCCAGCGCGCTGGGCAGGCCGGCCACGATGCCGGCGAAGATGAGGATGGAAATACCGTTGCCCAGCCCGCGCTCGGTGATCTGCTCGCCCAGCCACATCAAGAACATGGTGCCGGCCACCAGGCTGACCACGGCCGTCATGCGAAAGCCAAAGCCGGGGTTGATGACCAGGCCCTGCGAGCCCTCCAAGGCCAGAGCAATACCCAGTGACTGAAACAGCGCCAACAACAATGTGCCGTAGCGCGTGTACTGCGTGATCTTGCGCCGGCCTGACTCGCCTTCCTTCTTGATGGCTTCGAGCGACGGCACGACGTAGGTCATCAACTGCATGATGATCGACGCCGAGATGTACGGCATGATGCCCAGCGCGAACACGGTGAAGCGCGACAACGCGCCGCCCGAGAACATGTTGAACAAGCTCAGGATGCCGCCTTGCTGGCCCTTGAAGAGCTGCTCCAACTGGCTCGGGTCGATGCCGGGCACGGGAATGTGCGCGCCCAGGCGGTAGACCATCAAGGCCAGCAACAGAAAGATCAGCCGGCGACGCAGGTCGCCGAACTTGCCGCTCTTGGCCAGGGTGTTGGCAGTGCTGGTGGCCACTAACGTCCTTGTGCGTGCTTGGTCTGGTGCACTTGGCGCTTAGGCCACGCTGCCGCCAGCGGCTTCGATGGCCGCCTTGGCGCCGGCCGTGGCACCCACGCCCTTGAGCGTGACCTTGCGCTGCAATTCGCCGCGCTTGATGACCTTGACAACCTTGATCAGCTGCGACACCAGCCCGGCCTGCTTCAGCGTCAGCATGTCGACTTCGTCGACACCGAGCTTTTGCAGGTCAGCCAAAGTGATCTCGTCGTTGTAGGCCTTGGTGCGCGACTTGAAGCCGCGCTTGGGCAGGCGGCGTTGCAGCGGCATCTGGCCGCCTTCGAAGCCGACCTTGTGAAAGCCACCGGCGCGCGATGACTGGCCCTTGTGGCCGCGACCGGCTGTCTTGCCCAGGCCCGAGCCGATGCCGCGGCCAACGCGACGGCGCGCCTTCTTGGCGCCACCGGCCGGATGAATGGTGTTCAGATCCATGTGTTTACCCCTTGCTCACGTGTGTGCTCACAGCACCTTCACGAGGTAGGCAATTTTGTTGATCATGCCGCGCACGGCAGGCGTGTCTTCCAACTCGCGTTCGCTGTTCACCTTGCGCAGGCCCAGGCCACGCACGGTGTCGCGGTGCGATTGCAGGGTGCCGATGGGGCTCTTGACCAGCTTGACCTTGAGTGTCTTGATGTCGGGCATGTTTCTCTCCGCAATCCGGCGCTCAGGCCAGGATTTCTTCGACAGACTTGCCGCGCTTGGCCGCAATCTCGGCCGGCGTGGTGCTGCCGTTCAGGGCGTGCAGCGTGGCACGCACCATGTTGTAGGGGTTGGTCGAGCCCAGGCTCTTGGCCACGATGTCGGTCACGCCCATCACCTCGAACACCGCGCGCATCGGGCCACCAGCGATGATGCCGGTACCGGCCGGCGCCGGCGCCATCAGCACATGCGA
>JAYUHT010000242.1:0-5327 GCA_043766725.1 Burkholderiales bacterium
CCCACGGCAGGGCCGAACAGCGTGCCCAGGCCGCCGAGCAGGGTCATCAACACCACTTCGCCCGACATGTGCCAGTGCGCGTCGGTCAGCGAAGCAAGCTGGAACACCAGCGACTTCATGCCGCCGGCCACACCGGACAGAAAGGCCGACAGCACGAAGGCCAGCAGCTTGTAGCGCGCCACGTCGTAGCCCAGCGAAATGGCACGCGGTTCGTTTTCGCGGATCGCCTTGAGCACCTGGCCGAAGGGCGAGTGAATGGTGCGGTGGATGAGCCAGAAGCCGGCCGCGAAGACCGCGAAGACGAAGAAGTACATCGCCAGGTTGTCGGTAAGGTCGATCAACCCGAACAGCTTGCCGCGCGGCACGCCCTGCAGGCCGTCTTCACCGCCGGTGAATGGCAGTTGCACGGCAAAGAAATAGACCAGTTGCGCCAGCGCCAGCGTGATCATGGTGAGGTAGATGCCCGAGCGGCGGATCGACAGCGTGCCGAATACCCAGCCCAGCCCCGCCGCCACCACGCCGCCGGCCAGTATGGCCAGTTCGGGCGTGAGGCCGTAAGCCTTGCTCAACCACGCGCACACATAGGCCGCGGCACCGAAGAACGCCGCGTGGCCGAACGACAGCAGCCCGGCAAAACCCAGCAGGAGGTTGAAGGCGCAGGCGAAGAGCGCGAAGCACAACACCTTCATCAGGAACGTGGGGTAGACGATGAACGGGGCAATTGCGCCGGCTGCAATGAGCAGCGTGTAACCCAGCAGCTGCCGCCGCGATACGGGCTCAGTGAATGCAGCGGTGGTCATGGGTGTTCCAAGGTTTGCATGCTCAGGCTTGCTTGCCAAACAAGCCGGCCGGGCGCACCAGCAGCACGATGATCATGACCACGAAGATCACGACGCCGGAGGCTTCCGGGTAGATGACCTTGGTCAGCCCTTCGACCAGCCCCAGGCCCAGGCCGGTGACGATGGAGCCCAGGATCGAGCCCATACCACCGATCACGACCACGGCGAAGACGACGATGATCAGGTTCGACCCCATCAGCGGGTTCACCTGCACCACCGGCGCGGCGAGCACGCCCGCGAAGCCGGCCAGCGCCACGCCCGCGGCGTAGGTGGCCGTCACCAGCACCGGCACGTTGATGCCCAGGGCCTGCACCAGTTGCGGCTTTTCGGTGGCGGCGCGCAAGGTGGCGCCCAACGAGGTGCGCTCGATCAAATACCAGGTGCCGAAGCACACGGTGAGGGACGCCAGCACGACCCAGCCGCGGTACAGCGGCATGAACATGAAGCCCAGGTTGGCGCCGCCGGCCAGCGCCTCGGGCACCGGGTAGGTCTCGCCCGAGATGCCGAAGAAGTAGCGCATCGTGCCTTCGAGCATGAGGGCCAGGCCGAAGGTGAGGAGCAGGCCGTACAGGTGATCGAGCTTGTACAGGTGGCGCAGCATCAGCCGCTCGACCACCACGCCGATCAGCGCCACCACGGCCGGCACCAGCAGCAGCGCGACCCAGTAGTTCATCTCGAAATGCGTCAACCCGAGCAGCGCCAAAAATGCGCCCAGCATGTACAGCGCGCCGTGCGAGAAGTTGATGATGTTGAGCAGCCCGAAGATGACCGCCAGCCCCAGGCTCAACACGGCATAGAACGAGCCGTTGATGAGCCCGAGCAACAACTGCCCGAACAGTTCTTGTGACGTGATGCCGAAGAGTTGCATGGCTGCGGCTTGTGGTGGCTTTTCTGGGTGGTTAACTGCCTGCTTACTTCTTGATCAGCGGGCAGGTTGACGCCGCCAGCGGCTGGAACGCCTCGGCCGCGGGAATGGTGGCGCGCACGTGGTAGTAGTCCCAGGGCGTGGTCGACTCAGCCGGCTTCTTCACTTGCAGCAGGTACATGTCATGCACCATGCGGCCGTCGGCACGGATCGTGCCGTTCTTGGCGAAAAAGTCGTTCACGGGGGTCTTCTTCATTTGCGCCATCACCTTGGCGGTGTCGTCGCTGCCGGTGGCCTTCACCGCCTTGAGGTAATGCATGACCGATGAATACTGGCCGGCCTGCACCATGGTGGGCATGCGCTTGTGCTGGTCGAAGAAGCGCTTCGACCAGGCGCGCGTGTCGTCATTCAGGTTCCAGTAGAAGCCCTCGGTGAGGTACATCGATTGCGTGGTCTTCAGGCCCAGCGAATGCACGTCGGTGATGAACATCAGCAGGCCGGCGAGCGATTGCTTGGGCGTGATACCGAATTCGGCCGCCTGCTTGATCGAGCCGATGGTGTCGGCGCCGGCATTGGCCAGGCCGATGATCTGTGCGCCCGAAGACTGTGCCTTGAGCAGGAACGAAGAGAAGTCAGAGCCCGGGAACGGGTGCCGCACGCCGCCCAAGACTTCGCCGCCATTGGCCTTGACGACGGCCATGGCGTCTTTCTCCAGCGAGTGGCCGAAGGCGTAGTCGGCGGTGAGGAAGAACCACTTCTTGCCGCCGCCTTGCGTCACGGCCTTGGCCGTGCCGTTGGCCACGGCGTAGGTGTCGTAGGTCCAGTGCACCGTCACGTCGTTGCAGTCTTCGTTCGTGACGCGCGTGGAAGCCGCGCCCGAGACCAGCGCGATGCGGTTCTTCTCCTTGGCGATCTTCTGCACCGCCAGCGCCACCGAGGTGGTCACCAGCTCAGAGACCACGTCGACCTTGCCCTGCTCGAACCACTCGCGCGCCTTGTTGGCGGCGATGTCGCCTTTGTTCTGGTGGTCGGCCGAGACCATTTCGACCTTGAACGCCGGTTTTTCCTTGGCCATGAAGTCGTCGATCGCCATTTGCGTGGCGATGATCGTGCCCTTGCCGGCAATGTCGGAATAGGCACCCGATAGGTCCGTGAGCACGCCGATGCGCACCACGTTGTCGGACACCTGGGCTTGGGCGGGTGCGAAGGCCGTTGCGAGTGCAGCAACGAGGGTCAGGGCTTTGAAGTTCATGAGGGGCTTTCGCAGTGGGGGAAGGGGAAGAACGAAGT
This sequence comes from Burkholderiales bacterium, assembly GCA_043766725.1. Classification (GTDB taxonomy): domain Bacteria; phylum Pseudomonadota; class Gammaproteobacteria; order Burkholderiales; family Burkholderiaceae_C; genus Rubrivivax. Next base: position 2,995 of record JAYUHT010000242.1, read on the forward strand.
GCCGGTGGCCAGTCTTGTTGGCGTGTCTTGGTGGCCTATTTCGATGGTTTGGTGCCTCACACGCCGAGCAGCTCGTGCAGCATCCCGGTCTTGGCCTCAAGCTCGTCTTTGAGCACGGTGGCCACAATGCGGCCGTGTTCGAGCACGTAGTGGCGGTCAGCCAGCGGCGCGGCAAAGCGGAAGTTCTGCTCCACCAGCACGATGGTGTAGCCGCGCGTCTTGAGCAGGCGGATCACCTCGCCGAGCTTCTTCACGATCACCGGCGCCAGGCCTTCGGTGATCTCGTCGAGCAGCAGCAGCCGCGCGCCGGTGCGCAAGATGCGCGCCATGGCCAGCATCTGCTGCTCGCCACCCGACAGGCGCATGCCCGGGCTGTTGCGGCGCTCATAGAGGTTGGGGAAGACACCGTAAATCTCTTGCAGCGTCATGCCGCCGGAGCGCACCACGGGCGGCAGCATCAGGTTCTCTTCGGCGCTCAGGCCCGAGAAGATGCCGCGCTCTTCGGGGCAGTAACCCAGGCCGAGGCGCGCGATGGTGTGCGGCGCCAGCGTGGTGATCTCGCTGCCGGCCAGCATCACCGAGCCGGTGCGCCGGCCCACCAGGCCGAGAATGGCTTTGAGCGTGGTCGAGCGGCCCGAGCCGTTGCGCCCGAGCAAGGTGACGAGTTCGCCTTCGTTCACCCGCAGGTCGATGCCGTGCAGGATGTGCGACTCGCCGTAGAAGGCGTGCAGGTCGGTGATGCGCAGCATTTCGTTGGTCTGTGCACTCATTAGGTGACCTCCGCGCTTCGCGCTGCGGTATTCGCCTTGGGGGCGGCCCGGCGCCTCATGCCTCCACCCCCACATAGGCTTCAAGCACGCGCGGGTCTTGCGACACCACCGCATAAGGCCCTTCGGCCAGGATCTGCCCGCGCTGCAACACCGTGATCACGTCGCTGAGCTTTTCCACCACCGACAGGTTGTGCTCCACCATCAGCACGGTGCGGTTGGCCGCCACCTTGCGGATCAATTCGGCCACGCGGTCCACGTCTTCATGGCCCATGCCTTGCGTGGGTTCGTCGAGCAGCATCAGCTCCGGGTCGAGCGCCAACGTGGTGGCGATCTCGAGCGCGCGCTTGCGGCCATAGGGCATTTCGACCGCCAGGGTGCGCGCGTAGTCGGTCAAATCCACAGCGGCCAGCAGCTCCATCGCGCGGCCGTTGAGTTGATCCAGGCTGCGCCCCGAACGCCAGAAATGGAACGAGGTGCCGAGCTTGCGCTGCAAGGCCACGCGAACGTTTTCAAGCGCGGTCATGTGGCCGAAGGTGGCCGAGATCTGGAACGAGCGGATCACGCCGCGCCGCGCAATCTGCGCCGGCTGCTCGGCCGAGATGTCGATGCCGTTGAAGTGGATCGTGCCCTTGGTCGGCTGCAGGAACTTGGTCAGCAGGTTGAAGACCGTTGTCTTGCCCGCGCCGTTGGGCCCGATCAGCGCATGGATGCTGCCGCGCTTGACGCTCAGGTTCACGTCCTGCACCGCGGCGAAGCCCTTGAACTCCTTCGTCAAACCGGTGGTCTGCAAAATGATGTCGTTCATTGGCGCCCCTCGTCCGATGGGTACATCGGCCGATCCCCCGAGGGGATGCGGGCCGGCTTGGGAACGGCCCGGCGCTCGGCCCGGATTCCCGTCTTTGCCACGACATGTCTCATTCGATGGCCGAGGCCGAACGCAACTGCTCGCGCAGCACGAACTTCTGGATCTTGCCGGTGGATGTTTTCGGCAGCACGCCGAAGATCACCTGCTTGGGCACCTTGAAGCGCGCCATCTCGGCGCGGCAGTGCTCGATGATCTCGGCCTCGGTGGTGGTGGCGCCCTCGCGCAGCTCGACGAACGCCGCGGCCACTTCGCCCCACTTCGCGTCGGGCTTGGCCACCACCGCGGCCACCAGCACGTCGGGGTGGCGGTACAGCACCTCTTCGACCTCGACGCTGGAGATGTTCTCGCCGCCGGAGATGATCACGTCCTTGCTGCGATCCTTGATCTTCACGTAGCCGTCGGGCTGCGTCACGCCCAGGTCGCCGGTGTGGAACCAGCCGCCGGCAAAGGCTTCTTCGGTGGCACGCGCGTTCTTCAGGTAGCCCTTCATCACCAGGTTGCCGCGAAAGAAGATCTCGCCCATGGTCTCGCCATCGGCGGGCACGGCTTGCATCGTTTCCGGGTCCAGCACAGTGATGGACTGCTGAAGCGGGTAGGCGACACCTTGGCGTGCATTCAGGCGAGCGCGCCCGGCTGAACGCTCGCCAGGGCGTGGCCTACCCCATGCAGCAGAGCCTTTCTGTGCTCGACCCGGAAAC
>JAYUHT010000243.1:0-5318 GCA_043766725.1 Burkholderiales bacterium
CCAGGGTGATGCCGCCCAGTTCAAGGTTTTCGTAGACGCTGAGCTGGCCGAACAGGTTGCGGCCTTGCGGCACGAAGGCAATGCCATGCTTGACCAGCAAGTCCTTCGAGCTCACGCCCGTGATGTCTTGCCCATGCAGCCTGATGCGGCCCTGCCGCACCTTGAGCAGGCCGAACAGCGTCTTGAGCACCGTGCTCTTGCCCGCGCCATTGGGCCCCAGCAGCAGCGTGATCTTGCCGGCCTTGGCCTTCAGGCTGAGGTTGTTCAGGATCATGAAGTCGCCGTAGCCGGCAACCACATCATCAAACTCAATCGCGATGGCGGACATGTCAGCTTTCATTGACGACGAAGCAGCACTGGTGTCGTATGAAACAGGTCGATCCAAGCGAACGCCGCGGAACCGGCTTCGCCGGGCCGCTGGCGTTGCCGATCGGCTTGCAAGCCGATCGGCGCTCGCCTGCGAAGGCCTTCCGGCCTGCCAGCCGGAAGGCGCGCGAAGCGCGTAGGGGGTGTTTCATCAATTCCCCAGGTAGGCGTCGAGCACCTGCCGGTTGCCGCGGATTTCGGCAGGCGTGCCGATGGCCATGACCTGCCCTTCCACCATGACCATGATGCGGTGGCACAGGCCCATCACGAAATCCATGTTGTGTTCGATGACGATGAAGCTGCCCTGGCGTGTGCCGTTCAACTCCTTCAGCAGCGTGCGGATGCCGCCCACCAGGCTGGGGTTGACGCCGGCACAGGGCTCGTCGAGCAGCACCAGGCTGGGCTCGCTCATGAAGGCCATGGCGATGTCGACCAGCTTTTGCTGGCCGTAGCTCAGCTCGCCGGCTTTTTTGTCGGCCACATGGCGAATGCGGAACTGGTCGATCAGCGCATCGGCCCGCGCCCCCAGGCCCGAGTCGCTGGGCGCGAACATGCGGCTGAACATGCTGCCCTGGTGTTCTTGCGCGGCCACCAGCAGGTTGTCGCGCACGCTCAACTTGCCGAAGACTTGCAGCGTTTGAAACGTGCGGCCCACGCCGCGCTGGTTGAGCTGCACCGGGTTGAGCTGGGTGATGTCTTCGCCGTTGAGTTCGATCTTGCCGGCGTCGGGCGTGATCTGGCCGAGCACGCTGTTGAACATGGTCGTCTTACCTGAACCGTTAGGCCCGATGACGCCGAAGATTTCACCCGGCATGACCTCGAACGACACACCGGCCACGGCCTGAATGGCGCCATAGGCCTTCTTCAGGCCGGTGACCTTCAATACGGGCGCGGTCATGATGCGGCGCCCTTGCCCAACGCCGCCGCTGCCGCCTGGCGCGCCGCGTTCGCTTGCCTGGCCTGGCGCCGCGCCTTGAGCCGATCAGGAATGCTCAGCAGCCCATCGGGCAGCCACAACATCAACAACACCACCGCGGTGCCGAAGACGAACAGATACCAGCCCTGCGCAAAGCGCAGCCATTCGGGCAGCAGCACGCCCACGGCGCTGCCCAGCAGCGGGCCGAAGAAGTAACCGGGACCGCCTACCACCACCATCAGGTACATCATGATCGAGGCGCCCACGGTGAACGGCGCGGGCTCGATGAATTCAACCAGCGGCGCAAACAGCGCGCCGGCCACGCCGGCGTATACCGCACCGATGGCAAAGCTCAGCAGCGTGTAGGCCTGAATGTGAATGCCCAGGCTTTCAGCACGGATCGGGTTGTCGCGCAGCGCCATGAAGGCCTTGCCCCAGGGCGAATGCAGCAGCTTCCACAGCAGCGCGCCCATCACCAGCGCCACGCCCAGCACCAAGTAGTAGTACGCCAGGTTGCTGGTCAATTCGAGCCCCAGCAAACCCGGGCGCTGGATGTTGTTGATGCCGAAGGTGCCACCGGTGAGCCACTCTTCGTTGCGCATCACCAGCCACACCGCGGTGTTGAAACCCAGTGTGGCGAAAGCCAGGTAGATGGTCTGCACCCGCAACGCCGGAAAGCCCAGGCCCAGGCCGATGACGAAGCAACCCAGCATGGCCACGGGCAGGCCGAGCCAGAAGCTGATGCCGGCCTTCATCATGATGGCCACGGTGTAGGCGCCGATGCCGAAGAACGCGGCATGCCCGAGCGACTTCTGCCCGGCATAGCCGATGGTCAGGTTCAGGCCCATCACAGCGATCACGAACACCAGCCAGTAGCTCAGCAGGTACAGGCCGTAGTTCTTCAGCAGCGGCGGCGCGGCCAGCAGCAAGACGAGCAGCAAGCCGGCGCCGGCGAGATGACTTTTCTTCATGGCTTCACACTTTGCGCTCGACCTTCTTGCCCAGAAGCCCCTGCGGCTTGAACAAGATCACCACCATGAACAGCACCAAGGCCACGGCGTCTTTGTAGGCTGGTGAGATGTAGGCGGCGGCCAGGTTCTCGGCCACGCCGACGATCACGCCGCCCAACAGCGCGCCGCGGCTGTTGTTGAAGCCGCCGATGATGGCGGCGAAGAAGGCCTTGTTGCCCAGGCTCTCGCCCATGTCGAACTTGGCCAGGTAAGTGGGCGTGACCAGCACGGCCGCAGCGCAGGCCAGCACGGCGTTGATGGCGAAGGTGTAGAAGATCATGCGCGGCACGTTGATGCCCAGCACCGCCGCGCTTTCGGTGTTCTGCGCCACCGCCTGCATGGCCCGGCCGGTGACGGTGCGCGAAAGGAACGCCTGCGTCGCCAGCACCAGGCCCAGGGCCAGCACCAGGGTGCCCACATCGGCCAGGGTGACGTTGACGCCGGCCACCGTGAACAACTTGTCGGCAAACAAGCTGGGGAACGGGTGGGCTTCTGCGCTGTAGCCGGCGCGCACGCCGTTGCGCGCGGCGATTGAAACGCCGATGGTGGCCACCACCACCGGCATCATGCCGTAGCGCAACAGCGGGTCGGCCACGCCGCGCTTGAAGGCCCAGCCCAGCACCACCACCGCCACCACGCAAGTGAGAAAGAAGGCCAGCCACAGCGGCGAGCCCAGGGCGCCAAAGGCCAGCATCATGAACGCCGGCAGCATGACGAATTCGCCCTGCGCGAAGTTGATGGTGCCGCTGGCCTGCCACAGCAAGGTGAAGCCCAGTGCAGCCAGGGCATAGATGGCACCCACGGCCATGCCGGAGAGCAGGAGTTGCAGGAAGTCGGTCATGCGCGCCAACCTCGGCCCGGCGCAGCAGGGTTTGCACGGTCAGCGCCGAGCACGGGCAGGGGCGTTGTGGCAGCGGTGGCGGAATGGGTGATCACGGGTGGCGTAGGTGATGGTGGCTGCAACACGCGGCGAGGCAAGCGGAAAGTGGAACACAATTCCGTATTGGAATGCAAGCCCGGATCTACTATGATGCCGCCGCCGCGCCGCCCAGGCCGCCGTCATCGGCCATCGCAACGCCCTGTTTGTCGTCACCCGTTCAACCGTATTTCTGGAGACACCCCATGAAGACCCGCACCCTGCGCCATGTGGCGCTGGCCATGGCCCTGCTCGGCACCGCCGCGGCGGGCCAGGCGCAAGACGTGATCAAGATCGCTGGCATCTATGAACTCTCAGGCGGCGGCGCCAGCCCCGGCACCTACTTCCGCGATGGCGTGGAACTGGCGGTTAAAGAGATCAATGCCGCCGGCGGCATCCTGGGCAAGAAGATCGTCAGCACCGCAGCGGACACCCAAACCCAGCCCGGCGTGGCCAAGGGCCTGGCTGCCAAGGCGGTTGACGACGGCGTGTTCGCCGTCTTCGGCCCGGTTTATTCGGGCTCGATCATGGTCAGCATGGCCGAAACCAAGCGCGGTGAAATCCCCAACTGGACCGGTGGCGAAGCCGCCGCCATCACGCAGCAGGGCAACGGCTACATCTTCCGCACCGCATTCGGCCAGGCGCATTCCATGCCCAAGCTGGCCAAGTTCATCACCGCCAAGGTCAAGACCCTGGCCGTGATCTACCAGAACAATGATTTCGGCAAGGGCGGGCGCGACGTGATGGTGAAGCTGCTCAACGGCAGCCCCACCAAGGTGGTGGGCGAGATCGCCACCGACCCGGGCCAGATCGACTTCTCATCAGCCGTGCTGCGCGCCAAGCAAACCAACGCCGATGCCTTGTTTGTGTACCTCACCGAAGAAGAATCGGCGCGCGCGCTGCGCGAATTGCGCAAGCAGGGCTGGAACAAGCCCATCTATGGTGAAACGGTGCTGATCAGCCAGAAGGTGATCGAACTGGCCGGTGAAGCAGCCAACGGCACCCTAGGCCATGTGGGCCTCACGGTGGATGCACCCAGCCCCGAAATGCTGGCCTTCAAGGGCAAGTTCTACCAGGCCTACAAGTACATCCCCGACCACAACGGCATCAAGGGCTACATGGGCGTGTACTCCATGAAGGCCGCGATTGAAAAGGCCGGCAAGATCGACCGCAAGGCCGTGGCGCAAGCCATGCACGGGCTGGAGATCAAGAAGGCCAAGTACCCCGGCATCATCATGGACGTGAGCTTCGATGCGAACGGCGACCTCGACCGTGAAAGCTACATGGTGGAAGTGAAAGACGGCCGCCAGGTCGTCACCAACGCGCTGCCGCCGCTGGGCAAGCAGTAGTCACGCTTGCGCCGCCCGTGTTCGTTGTGCTGCACGGTTACAGCGGCGCCACGCGGGTGGTGTTCATCGTGGGCGACCCCATCGCCCAGGTGAAATCGCCCGCCGGCGTCACCGCCCTGCTGCAAGCGCGCGGGCAAGACGCCCTGTGCGTGCCCGCGCATGTGAAGCCGGCCGACCTGGCCGAGTTTCTGAACCTGGCCTGGCGCATGCCGAACGTTAGCGGTGTGCTGGTCACCGTGCCGCACAAGTTCGGCGCCCTGGCGGCCTGCACCACGGCCACGGCGCGTGCGAATTCCATCGGTGCGGCCAATGTGCTGCGCCGCAGCGCTGCGGGCTGGCATGGCGACATGTGCGACGGTGAAGCCTTCGTGGCCGCCATGCGCGCGGCCGGCGCGCAGCTGGCCGGCCAACGCGCTTTGCTGGTGGGCGCAGGCGGCGCGGGGTCAGCGATTGCGCATGCGCTGGTGGATGGCGGCGTGGCCGAGCTGGCCTTGCATGATGCAGATGCGAGCCGGCGCGAGGATCTCACCGCCAAGCTGCGCCGCTATGGCCACGTGGCCATCAGCACCGGCAGCACCGACCCGGCTGGTTTTGATTTGGTGTGCAACGCCACGCCCATGGGCATGCGCGCCGCAGACCCGCTGCCGGTGCAGGTGGATCGGCTCGGCGAGCAGGCGTTCGTGGCCGATGTGGTGACCGTTCCAGCCGTGCCAGCGCTCATCCAAGCGGCCCGCGCACGCGGCTTGCGCACCAGCACGGGC
>JAYUHT010000244.1:0-13998 GCA_043766725.1 Burkholderiales bacterium
GCTGCTTGGTCTGTTCGCCAAACCTTGAATTCGTTGCCCAACACGCCTACGGGCTACCACAACCCAGGGCCGGACATCGGCCATACCTACGTGGAATCAGCTGGCCGTCCGCGGGCTTGGCCTGTAACTCGCAACCGCGTCTTGAAGTACCCGACTGGCATCGCAATCGTGCTGAAGCTGCGGGGCGGCACAAAGCGAAAGTATGTGATGAACGTTAGCCACCTCCTCATCCAGCATGCGCGCCACCCTCAGCCGGCTGATCGGCGTGGGCAGGGTGGTGTCACCATCGGCCAGCAATTCCTCGAACAGCTTCTCGCCCGGACGAAGCCCGGAGAACACGATCCTGATCTCGTCCACGCTGTGCCCGGCCAGGCGGATGAGCTGCCGCGCCAAGTCGACGATCTTCACCGGCTCGCCCATGTCCAGCACCAGCACCTGGCCGCTCTCGCCAATGGCCGCGGCCTGCAAGACCAAACGCGCGGCTTCGGGGATGGTCATGAAGTAGCGAATGATGTCGGGGTGGGTCACGGTGACCGGGCCACCCTGGGCGATCTGCTCCTTGAACTTCGGGATCACGCTGCCGCTGGAACCCAGCACGTTGCCGAAACGCACGGCCATGAACTTGGTGCCGGCATGCTCGGCAGCCATCGCGCTGAGCACCATTTCGGCGGCGCGCTTGGTCGCGCCCATCACGTTGGTTGGGTTCACGGCTTTGTCGGTGCTGATGAGCACAAAACGCTCGCTGTGCACTTCGGCCGCGGCCAACGCAGCGTGGTAGGTGCCCAGGGTGTTGTTGCGCAGTGCGGCCCAGGCGTTGTCGCTTTCCATCAGCGGCACATGCTTGAACGCGGCGGCATGAAACACCACCTGCGGCTGAAAGCGTTGGCAGGTGGCGCGCAAGTGTTCCAGGTCTTTCACGTCGCCCATCAACTTCACCAGCGGCAGCGCAGGGAAGCGTTCGCCCAGGTCTTGCTCCACCGTGTACAGATTGAATTCACTCAGTTCGTACAGCACCAGCCGCGCCGGCTTGAAGCGCGCCACCTGGCGGCACAGTTCGCTGCCGATGCTGCCGCCGGCGCCGGTGATGAGCACGGTCTTGCCTTGCAAGGTTTCGCCGATGCCGGCTTCATCGAGCACCACGCTCTCGCGGCCCAGCAAATCCGTGGGCTCGATGCCACGCACGCGGTCCACGCCGCGTGAGCCGTCGGCAATCTCTTCGGCATCGGGCACGGTGAGCACCGGCAAGCCGGTGGCCGCGGTCATCTCCAGCAACTGCTTGCGCCGCGCGCCCTTCACCGACGGCAACGCGACGATGATGTGGGTGGCCGCGCCGCGCACGGCCTTGTCTTGCACCGCAGCCAAAGGCCCGAGCACGCGCACACCGCCGATGCTGGCGCGCTGCTTGGCCGGGTCGTCGTCGAGCAGGCCAAGCACGATCCAGCCCTGTTGGTGGATGCCGGCCAGCAGCAGCCGCGCGGCCGCACCCGCCCCCAGCACGAGAACGCGGCGCACTTCGGCGTCGCTGCCCGTGATGCGCGCACGCGCGTGCTCGTACAACATGCGGTAGCCCATGCGCACCAGGGCCACCAGCATCAACACCACCACCGGGTGCAAGGCGAGCACGGCACGCGGCACCTTGGTCAGCTGCAAGCCCATCACCACCGCGGCGCTGGCCAAACCGGCCACGGCGCAGGCCGCGGCAATGCGCTGCACTTCACCAAAACCCGAGAAGCGCCACATGGCGCGCGGCACGCGCAGCAGCATGAACACCAGCAGGTAGGCCGCCACGATGCCCAGCAGCACCCAATGGTCGTAGCTCGGCCGGTCGCGCAGCCAACGCTCGAAGCCCAGGCGGAAGAGGTAGGTCACGTTCCAGGCCAGGGCGATGACCAGGCCGTCGATCAGCAGCGACAGCGGCTCGCGGTGCGGGCGCAGGCGCGCCAGGAAGTGGTCCAGCCGGTGCCAGAGTGTCATGCGGGTAGAAGTCATCGAATGGGCTTGAAGGCCGGCTGGCGAAATTGTATGAAGCGAGCCGCCAACGCAGCGGCACGCGCTGGCATGTTCACGCCGCCCACAACACGCCCAGGGGCACGGCCCACAACTGTTCGCCAAACGGCAGCAGTTGCTCGCCGGTGTACAGCACCACGCCCCTGATGAGGCGCGGGCCGGTGGCCGCGGCCAGTTCGCGCAAACCGTTGAAATCACTCTGGCTGATGCTGGCGCTGGCTTTGACCTCAATGCCCACCAGGCGTTGGTCGGGCGCCTCAAGCAGCATGTCAACCTCGCGCCCGGCGCCGGTGCGAAAGTGCCAGGCCGTGGCCGGCGTGTGGGCCCAGGCTAGGTGGCGGCGAATTTCTTGCACGGCGAAGGTTTCGAGCAAGGGCCCCAACTGGGTTGACATGCTCAGCGCCGCGGCATCCACCTGGCCTTGCAGGTGTGCGGCCAAACCCGCATCCACCAAATGCAACTTGGGCGCCTTGACCAGGCGCTTGCCCAGGTTGGCCGACCACGCCGGCAAGGGCTGCACGATGAACAAGGCTTCGAGCAGCGTGAGGTAGCGGCGCAACGTGGAGTGCGCAATGCCTGTGGCACGCGAGATTTCAGACATGTTGAGCAGCGTGGCGCTGCGCGCGCCCAGCAGCGCCAGCAGGCGCGGCAGGTCGTGCAGGCCTTCGATGTGGGTGATGTCGCGCACGTCTCGCTGCAGCAGGCTGGCCAGGTAGGCGCTGAACCAGGCGCTGCGGCGCTGCGGCTCGGTGCGCCCTAACGCTTCAGGAAAGCCGCTGGCCAGCAACCTGTGCACCACATCGGCACGCTCGGTGCGCACGCTGCGCCGCTGCCAGGGCCGGGCATCGAACAGGGCGTCCACCAGGTTGTGCGTGGAGCCCGCGAGTTCGGCTTGCGCCAGCGGCTCCAGCGTCAGCACTTCCATGCGCCCGGCCAGCGACTCGGCCACCTTGGGCAGCATGAACACATTGGCCGAGCCGGTGAGCAGGAAGCGCCCGGGTGCGGGGTGCAGGTCGACCTCGCGCTTGATCACCGGGAACAGGCCGGGCGCGGCCTGGGCTTCGTCAATCACCGTCAAGCCCCGGGTGCCGCGCACCAGCGCCGCCGGGTCGGTGCGGGCCAGCTCGGCCACCACCGGGTCGTCGAGCGTGAGGTACTGGCCGGCGCGGGCTTGCGCCACCTGCTGGGCCAGCGTGCTCTTGCCGACCTGGCGCGCGCCGTTGATCAGCACCACCCGGGTGTCGGCCAGTGCGGCGTTCAGCCGGATGATCAAATTTCGCTGCTTCATGGCGGTATTTTCGCCATGACGTGGCGAAATTGCAAGAACTGGGATTGGACGACGCGCCCGCCTTGGGACGCGGCATGCCCGCGCGCCAGCCTCAGCGCGTGGCCAAGACCCACAGCGTGCGCGCCAAGATGCCAAGGTCTGATGCCAGCGTGGCGTGCTCCGCATAAGCCGCCTGCGCCGCCAGCTTGCGCGGCAGCACGCGGCGGATGTATTCAGCTTCGGCGTCGGCCGCGCCGGCCAACAGTTCCGCTTCGTCGATGAAGGCCAGGGCGGCCGGGTCGGTGATGCCGGGGCGCACGGCCAGCACCTGGGCGCGCAAGGCTTCAGGGTAATGCGCCACGTAGCGCGGCACTTCGGGCCGCGGGCCCACCAGGCTCATCTTGCCGCGCAACACGTCCCACAACTGCGGCAATTCATCCAGGCGCGTGCGGCGCAACATGCGGCCGGCTCGGGTGATGCGGGCATCCGCCCCCACCGTGAGCGGCAGGCCTTGCGCGCCGGTGAACATGGTGCGCAGTTTGTGGATGTGAAACGGCACACCGTGGCGGCCGACGCGCTCTTGGCGGTAGCACGCCGGGCCGGGTGAATCGAGCTTGACCCACAGCGCCAGCGCGGCCAGCAGCGGAGCCAGCAACAGCAGGCCGGCGGTGGCGAAAAGCAGGTCGAACAGCCGCTTGAGCATGCGCCGGGGTGGCTGCGCGGCCAGCGTCAGGCCGCGGGGTCGACGCCGTCGAACACGTCTGCCAGCTTCAACGTCGCGCCCAGGCAGGCCACTTCCAGCACATCACCATCGCTCATGTCATGCAGCACCCACAGGCCATCGGCGCCACGGCGAAAGCCTTCCACCCGACGCGAATCCGGGTCGATCAGCACGTACTCCTGCAACGATTCCAGGCGGCGGTACAAGGCGAACTTCAGCCCGCGGTCATAACCTTGCGTGCCGGTTGACAGCACTTCCACCACCAGCTTGGGCGCATGGAACAACAGGTCAGTAGCCAGGTCGGCCTTGTCGCAGGTGACGAAGACATCGGGGTAGAAAAGGGTGTCTTCGGCGATCTCGACTTTCATGGCTTCGCTGAAAGCGCGGCACGGCGACCCGGCAAGCAAATTGCCCAGCAAACGCATCAGGTTGCCGACCACGCAGCCATGGATGCGCCGCGCACCCACCATCGCAAAAACCTCACCCCGATAAAACTCCTGCTTGTCGGGCTGCTCGTTTTCCCAGGCCAGGAACTCATCCAGCCTCATCTTGAGTTGCGTCAAGGCATTCATCACCGCTCCCGGTTGGCGCCTTCATCCTACCCGCAAGGCCGCACGCACCGCGGCCAACACGCGCGCCACATCGGCATCACCCATGCGCGTATAGATCGGCAGGCTGACGAGGCGCTCATAGGCTGCCTGGCTGTGCGGGAAGTCCTGCGCGCGCAGGGCGTAACGCTCACGCCAATAGGGCTGCGCATGTAGCGGGATGTAATGCACGCTGCACCCAACGCCCTGTGCGTACAAGTGTTCGATGAAAGCGTCGCGCGCAATCGGCGCAGCGGCGGCCAGGCGAATGGCATACAAGTGCCAGGCATGCTGCTCACCCGCCGGCGGCTGCGGCGGGCACAGCAGGGGCAGCCCGGCCAGGCCGGCCGTGTATTGCGCCGCGATCGCCCCGCGCCGCACGGCAAACGCCCGCGCCTTTTTCAACTGGTGCAGGCCCAGCGCCGCGGCAATGTCGGTGAGGTTGTACTTGAAGCCCGGCGCCACGATCTCGTAATACCAGCTCGGCACCTTGGCGGTGAAACGGTCGAACGCATCGCGGCTCATGCCGTGCAGGCGCATCACGCCGGCGCGCTGGGCCAAGGCCACATCGCGCGTGACCAGCATGCCGCCTTCGCCGGTGGTGATGGTCTTGTTGGCATAGAAGCTGAACACCGTGGCGTCACTGCCCAGCGTGCCGATGAGCGCGCCGCCGCTCGTTGCAGGCAAGGCGTGGGCCGCGTCTTCCAGCACCTTCAGACCATGCTTGCGCGCGATGGCCATGATGGCTGGCATGTCTGCCGCCAGGCCACCATAGTGCACCGGGATGATGGCTTTCGTGCGCGGGTTGATGGCGGCTTCGATCAAGCTTGCATCGATGTTCAGCGTGGCCGGGTCGATGTCGACCAGCTTCACGTCCGCCCCCAGGTAGCGCACCACTTCGGCCGTGGCGGTGAAGGTGTGGGTGGTGGTGATGACCTCATCGCCCGGGCCGATGCCCATGCCTTCCAGCGCCAGGTGCAGGCCGGCAGTGGCCGAGTTCACGGCCAGGCAGTGAAGGGATGAGTCACCGAGGAACGCGCGGAAGTCTTCTTCGAAGCGCCGCGCCTTCGGGCCGGTGGTGACCCAGCCCGAGCGCAAAGTGTCCACCACTTCCGCGATGTCGTCTTCGCCGATGTCCGGCAGGGCGAAGGGCAGGAAGGGCAATCCGGCTGGGTTCATTCACTCAGCGAATCGAATCCGAACTATCTTGCGGTGGCCGTCAAGCCACACGCGCACCATGTAGGCCTGGTCTTCCAGGAAATACACATCCACCCGCGACGCCAGAAACGGCTCGCGCTGGGCCGCCACTTCCCAGCTTGCGCGATAGGTCGAACCACTTCTGGTGGGGTTGGAAAACTGCGTCGTGGGCGAGGCCGAGCTGGGCAGCAAATCAAACAGCTTCTCAACCTGCCGCTGCGACGCCCGCGCCGGCAGCGCTTGCACGAGGTGATCAACATAGCTCGCCTCAGCAGCCGCCAGCGACGAGCGGGCCTGTGCCGAACAACGCAGCGCTTCATCGCAGACTTCAATCACCGGCGCGCCCAACCGGCCCTGCGCGAAGCTGGGCAGGCAGGCAAGCCACAGTGTGATCAGAAGGAGTTGCAACATCACATGCCCGCCGACGATGGTTTGGCAATCCAGGCCAGCAGGTGGGTACGCAACAGCGGCAGGGTGTTGAACAAGGTGTACAGGCCCGGATGCAACGCACAAACCCGGCGCGCGATGGGCGGCGCCAGGGTCAGGCGCTGCGCGGTGATTGTCCCTTGCGGGAACAGCGCGCGCACCCGTGCCAGCGGCACACCCCGCACATCGGGGTTATGCGGGTTGGCGTAGGTGAAGTCGTACCACAGCACGGCGCCACCCGGGCGCACCCAACGCCACATGGCAGCGGCCAGTTGCTGCTGAAATGCCTCATCGAGCAGCGAGGTGAAGACAGTGGACTGCATGACGATGTCAACCGAACCGGGCTCGACCCGCGCCTGTGCAGCATCGCCTTGCTGCAGCACCACGGCCTGTGGCAGCACATGGCGCGCCGCAGCAAAGCGTTCGGGCAACAGCTCAATGCCGCTGAGGTTCTCAGGCGCAAAACCCAGCCGCAAAAATTCAAGCAAGTTGCCACCGCTTCCGCAACCCACCTCGACCACCTTCAAAGCGGCCAAATCGTGCAGCCCTTGGGCAACTAACAGGCGCAGCAGGGCGCGCTGGCGCTCTTGCACGGTTTGCCAGACATCTGGCTTGAGCAGGCTGTAGCGGTCGGGCTCAACGCGCGCTTCGCGACGCCGGTACCGAGCTTGCACTTCGACGGGTTCCATGACCGATGACTTAGCGGGTCAGCTCCGCCTGGGCGCGTGGCGGCGGGCGGTGAAGCAACACGAAATCGACCACGCCGCGCAAGAACCCCCAGCCATAGCCGAAGTGGTAGGCGGCGAAGGTGCAGGGCATGATCGGCAGGAAACGCCAGTTCGCCCTGCCCCGGCACGTGACCATGCTCGCGGCCAGGTTGGCCAGCACATAGAGCGCAATCAAACCGGCCAGGCTCCAGCGCGCCGCAGCCAAGAACGGGGCCAGCGCGGCCAGCCCGATCAAGGTGGCCGTGAAGGCGCCGGGAACCAGGTGGCGAACCGATGCGGGCAGGCGATGCTTCTGTATGACGCGCACTTTCCAGTAGCCGTATTGCATGTACTGTTTGAACAGATCGGCCAGTCTGGCGCGTGGCAGGTACCAGGAGCGAATGGCCGGCGTTTGCCAGATTCGCCCGCCGCTGCGCACCAGGCGCAGGTTCAGCTCATCGTCTTGGTTTCGAACCAGTTCCTCGTCAAACAGACCCAAGTCCACCAGTGTTTGCTTGCGCCAGCAACCGTAGGTGACCGTGTCAACCCAGCCTTCGTAGGCGGGGTCATGGAACCGCGCGCCGCCTGCCGCAAACGGCGAACGAAACGCCAGCGCATTGGCGCTTTGAAAGTAACCAATGGCTTGAGTCAATGCCGGCCCGCCGACGTTTTGCGCGCCGCTGCTGGCCAGTGCATGCAGGCAGCAAGCAACATAGTCTCCGGCATACGTGGTGTGCATGTCCATGCGCACAATGACGTCAGCCCGCGCGGCAGCAATCGCAAGGTTCAACCCGGACGAGACGATCCTGCGCGGGTTGTCGATCACGCGCAGTCGTGGTTGTGAAGTGGCGAGTTGGTCGAGAAGCTGTCGGGTTCCATCGCTGCTCGCGCCGTCGGCGACGATGACTTCGAACTCGCCATTGATGCCCTGTTGGGACAGCATCGACGCCACTGCCGCGGCGACATGAGCATGTTCATTGCGGCATGGCACGATGATGCTGACGTGCGGCGTCATGGCGCTGGCCCTGGGCTCGTCATGTTGCAGGCTTGTCCGGGAACGTCAACGCGTCGAGCAGTGCGCGAGCACGCTGGGGTGGAAATTCCCAAAATCGTGTGGCGTGCACCTGGCTCGCCAACTCATCCGAGAACCGCTTGCGAATGGGCCGAGAAGGCACCCCCGCTACGATTGTGTTGGCATCAACATCCGTCAAAACCACCGCACCGGCGCCAACCACGGCACCGCGCCCAATGTGGACACCTTGGCGAATAACGGCGTTCGCACCTATCCAGACATCGTCGCCAATGCGCGTGGCCTGACCATGCACATTTCGCAGACTGATGCGTGGCGACGTGCTGCCCCACCACCAAGAATGCTCCATGCCGCCGATCTTCACGCCTGGTGCCACGGAGCAGTAGTTGCCCACGATGGTTGCATTCATGAAGACACCTGACCCAAGATAGGTATAGGCGCCCACGGCACTGTCGACCAGATTGCACCCCGACTCGATGCGACTCGACCTTGCGACACGGCAGTGTTTGACGAGATACCAAGGCTGCCTCAGCAACCAGGCAACTTGAAAGTAAACGGCAACGAGCATCGACCGCATCACTGTTCACCTGTGGGAGTAGGGGCGCGTTTCATGTCTTGTTGCTCGGTGTGCGAATGCCGTACTGGGCAAGCAATGTCGTCAACGCAGGCACAGGCTGCTCTTGATGCTTGATTGCCGCAGCGCTTGGCGCGTTGGCCGCGCGCACCAACGCCGACTCGAGTTCCCGCTTCGAGCCGAACTCGCTGATCGCGAGCCCCGTCTTCAATTGGGACTGAAAGTACTCGGCGCCAAAGGCGCTCGTGATGACTGACCGAACGCCAAATTGCGCCGCCTCGATCACCGCGCTGGAGCTGTGGGTCATGTGGACATCCGTGTGCGCAAGCAGCGCGAATAGTGGCAGATCAGTTGAGCTGTCCACCTCGTAGGCCGTGGGCACACCCAGGCGGGCGCGGATCAGCTGCCGATCTTTGAGCATGGCCGGGTGCAGACGAACCCAGAAGTACAGCCGCGGATCCGGTTTGCTCAACAACTCAACCAATGGGTCAAGCTGCTGCGCATCGCTCAACCCAACCTGCAATGTCACCAGCACGATTCGCCGGCCTTGCGCCGCTTGCCTGAGGCGTGCCGCTTGATCACGCACGTCCGCCACCCCGGGCCACTGCACGCCCTGTCTCCACACCTGCAACCATTGATCGCCGCCAACCACGGTGGCGTGCGATGTGCCAGCGCACCACTGTTGGATCACGTCAGCCTCGTCGGCAGACCAGACCCAGAATCGGTCGGGCAGCAGTTCGTGCAACTGCCCATCCCGCGGTGTTGGCCAAGCGGCGTAGGCCGGATGGTGACGGCCTTGAACGCCATGTTGAATGTCCACCGTGGGAATTGACGCCTGCCGGCAAGCGAGGATGAACGCCATGCCCTCCAGGCCATAAAAGTCGGACAGAAAGGCGACGCGCGGGCGCGTCATCAAGAGGCGAGTCTTGAACGACGCCGCCACGGCATGCAGACACGCACCGACCCGCTGCACTTGCGCAGGCACCAGTTCGGCGGTCTGAAATCCTCTACTCTGTAGCCAATTGACCAGGCTCGCGTTCTCGGGCAATTTCGCGGGCAAGGGGCGAAGCGCGGCGCGCAACGCACCAGCCAACTTTGCACGGTCAACGCCGGGCTGAATGGGGGTGACAGGGAACAGCATGGCGTGGCCCTGCGGCTGCCCACGCGTCCAGACCGCGCCGTTCAGACCCAGCGACTCGGTCTGCAAAAGCAGCGGATCAACGAGCCGGTCAATCCATGTGCTGCCAACACAGATGTGCGAAACACCATCTGCCAGGAACAGCACGTCGAGCGGAACTTCAGTGCCTGAGCGTCTGCGGTGCTGGCTGGCCTGCCGCCAGTGTGCGTTCGGCCATTGACTCCGAAGCGCGCCGAGCAATTTCGTGGCGATACCGCCCCGGGCCACGCGCGACGGGGCGACATAGTGCCTTGCCCATTCGGCGAAGAACCAGCGCATGCGCACGAGCGGCCATATCCGCCCATCAGCAATTTGCCAATCGTGAACCGGAAATCGCGCTTCGACTTCGCCAAGTACCGCCATCAAGTCAGACGCGCGCGGCCGGTCGGGAAGTGCACTCATCGGCGTCGACCCGAAACCTGCACTCGCCGCCTGGTGAGCGTTCTCAACGCCAGACCTGGGTTGAGCCATGGCATGGGGCCCAGACGAAGCGACAGCAACGAGACCAGAACAAGCTGCACCGTCTGGGACGCCAACGCGGCGGCGCCAGCACCGGCAATGCCAAAGCGCCCGACCAGCACGGGGGCCAACAGCACCGCAACAACTGCTGACGTCATCGTTGCCAGGGCCAACAACTCAGTGCGTGCCTTGAAGAAGAACATGTTTGCAAAATTTGCATAGATTCCCCATACCGCCCCCGTGAGCAAGAACCAAACGGATAGTTGAATGGCGTCTTGGTATTCCTTGCCCAGCAATAGCGGGCCGACGGCACGGAAAATGAGCCACAGCAGGCCGGCTGTGACAAGCCAGAACGGTATTGCAACGAGCGCAACACCAACGACTCGCAATCGACTGCGCGCCGAAGATGCGGCCAACTGCGCATACATCCAGGGCGACATCGCCTTGATGGCCGCATCAGCAAGAACGTTGATCACCATTCCAAGTTGAACGGCCGCCCCGTAAATACCGAGTGCCCCAGGGCCCAGTTCGACCGAGACCGCGAACCGATCGATCGTGCCCAGAACAAAACCGGCGAGCGTGTGTGGAATCAACGGCACGCCAAATTTGAGCAAATCATGAACGTCAGTTCGCGCGCAAGACCACTTGAGGTCTTGCGCACTGCGCAGCAACGCCACCGCACCGACAGCAACGACCACCGTGGCCAACACGGCACCAAAGATGCGGCCTGCGCTGCCCCAGCCCAAGTACAGCACGGCACCCAAAGACAGCGCCATGTTCAGCACTGCACCCCCAACTTGAAAGGTCGCCGACTCAACTGGCTTTTGCTGACTTTGCCATAGACCACTGCGCAAACTCGCCACGACTGTCGCACCGGCCATCAGCCCGGCGAATGGCCATAGCCATGCTTGCAAGCCAAACTGCTGGTGCCAAAGCCACCCGGCACACCAGAGCAGCGCCATGGCCACCAATGTGCTTGTCAAGGCAACCGCAAGCGCCGAGCCCACGTACTTCGGAAAGTCAGTACTGCGGCGATCAAACCATCGGATCGGCACCGCACCGTGAACATTCAGGCCCGAGACTGACGCCGCCAAGCCGGCGAGTAAAAAGAACAAGACAACAGTTCCGTACTCATCGGGAGTGAAGACGCGTGTGAGTATCGGAAGCAATGCAAAGGGCACCGCCGCAGCGAAGACATTGCCGATCAAATAGATGCCCGCAGCAGTCGACACCTTCATGGCAATGGGCGTGAAGCCACTGCACCGACACGACCTTGCGGACCCCCAGCAACCAAGCCACCACCTGCTGGCTCCGTGTTGTGACCGACAGCCAAGCAACCGGCCTGCGCAGGCGCCGAGTACAACTTTTGTGCCGCGGTGACGCGTCGCATTAAGCTCAGATGTTGCAGAAGTTTAGGCAAACACGACGTGTAGCCACGAGGTGAGGTTTGATTTTAGTGGCGCCGAGCCCACCCCTAAAATCGCAGCAAATTCAACGAGTTGCCGATGACCACCCAAGCCCCACCAGCGCCACCTGACGACAACCAGCTGATTGCCGAGCGCCGCGAAAAGCTTGCCGCCCTGCGCGCCAAAGGCGTGGCCTTCCCGAACGACTTCAAGCCCAACGCCCACGCTGCTGAACTGCACCACCGCCACGGCCAGGTGCCTAACGAGGAGCTTGAGCCGCAAGCCATCCAAGTGGCCGTGGCCGGGCGCATGATGCTCAAGCGGGTGATGGGCAAGGCCTGCTTTGCCACGCTGCAAGACGGCAGCGGGCGCATCCAGCTCTATGTGACGCAAGACGCCGTGGGGCCTGAGGCCCTGGCTGATTTCAAACATTGGGATCTGGGCGACATCGTGGCCTGCACCGGCACCTTGTTTCGCACCAAGACCGGTGAATTGAGCGTGAAGGCGAGCAGCGTGCGCTTGTTGACCAAGAGCCTGCGCCCGCTGCCCGACAAGTTCCACGGCATGCAAGACCAGGAACAGAAGTACCGCCAGCGCTATGTGGATTTGATTGCCGACGAAACCACTCGCGCCCGCTTCGTGGCGCGCAGCAAGACGGTGAGTTCGATTCGCGGCTTCATGGTCGAGCACGGCTTCTTGGAAGTGGAAACGCCCATGCTCCACCCCATTCCGGGCGGCGCCAATGCCAAGCCGTTCAAGACGCACCACAACGCGCTCGACCAGGAAATGTTCCTGCGCATCGCGCCCGAGCTGTACCTGAAGCGCCTGGTGGTGGGCGGCTTCGAGCGGGTGTTCGAAATCAACCGCAGCTTTCGCAATGAAGGCATCTCGGTGCGGCACAACCCCGAATTCACCATGATGGAGTTCTACGCCGCGTACTGGAACTACCACGACCTGATGGACTACACCGAACAGTTGCTGCGCCACGCCGCCCGCGCGGCCACCGGCTCGGCCACCCTCACCTATGCCGGCAAGCCGGTGGACCTGGCCCAGCCCTTTGCGCGCATGACCACCTGCCAGGCGCTGGTGGCGCACGCCGGGCTAACGCTTGAGGAAACTGGCGACGCGGCGCTGCTGCGTGAGCGCATTGCAGCCGCGGGCGAAGAGGCGCCGGCGCATTGGACCTTGGCGGAATTGCAGTTCGGCCTGTTCGAGGCGGCCGTGGAACACCAGCTCTGGGCGCCCACCTTCATCATCGACTACCCGGTTGAAGTGTCGCCCCTGGCCCGCGCCAGCGATGCCAACCCGAGCGTGACCGAACGCTTCGAACTCTTCATCACCGGGCGCGAATTCGCCAACGGCTTTTCAGAGCTGAACGATGCTGAAGACCAGGCCGCGCGCTTCCAGGCCCAGGTGGCCAACAAGGAGGCGGGCGACGAAGAGGCGATGTACTTTGATGCCGATTTCATCCGCGCGCTGGAATACGGCATGCCGCCCACGGGCGGCTGTGGCGTGGGGCTCGACAGGCTAGTGATGCTGTTGACCGATTCTCCGAGCATTCGCGATGTGATCTTGTTTCCGGCGTTGCGCAAGGAAGGGTGAGCCCAGGCTGGTTGGCTTGCGGGGCTGGGAGGTTGACGCGCAACCCGGCATTGAAACCCAATCATGCTTGGGTTATATTGACGCATGCCAACGGTTCTGCCTCACTTCGACGGCTGGCGAGTGGTGATCTTCCCCAACGATCACCGCCCACCGCACGTTCATGTGATCGGAGCCGAAGTGCATGCCCGGTTCGAACTGCTGTGCGATCTGGGCCATGTGCGGTTGATGAGCAACATCGGTTTCGATCAGAGTCAGCTGAGGAAGATCACTGCCCGGCTTCACGATCACCTGGCTCACCTTTGCAGCGAATGGGGAAGGATTCATGGCCACTAATAAGCACCACCCACCGGCACGGGAGGCCGCATCCTTTGCCCGCGCCAGCGAGCAAGGGCGCCGGCTCCTGGCGCGCGGGCCCTTGGCCATTTCAGCCAAGTACGACGCTGGCCGCATTCATGTCGAACTGAACAACGGTTGCGCCTTTGTGTTCCCGGCGAAGCACGCGCAAGACCTTGCCGGGGCCAAGGCCCTCGATCTGCGCCGTATTGAAATTCAGTCAGCTGGCCTGAGCTTGCACTGGCCCCTGCTCGACGCCGACCTCTATGTGCCCAGCCTGGTCAAAAGCGTGTTGGGGTCGCGGCAGTGGATGACCCACATTGGCTCGCTGGGCGGCAAAGCTGCCACGGCGCCAAAAGCTGCGGCGGCGCGTGCCAACGGCAAGTTGGGCGGCAGGCCGAAAGCAACTAGCCCGGATGTTTCACCGTACCCCCGTGAAAGCGAGGACGGCATTGCCCTTTGAGTGCCCGTTTATCGAGGTGTCGAATCTTGATGAGCGAGCGGG
>JAYUHT010000245.1:0-5291 GCA_043766725.1 Burkholderiales bacterium
CGCTGCATCAGCGGCCGTGTCAGCGGATGGGCCCAAAGCCGCGCCAGGCCGGGCGCGCCCACGGTGGCGTAGATCAGCGCAAAGGCGTCGGCGCCGCGGTGCCAGTCGCCAAGCACATCGCGCACATGCAGCGTGGTGAGCATCGCTTCGCGGCTGACACCTTCGCCGCGGTAGGGGGCGTCATCGAAGCTCGCCGCGGCGCAGTCGACCAGCGTGATGTCGCCTTCGACATCGAGCCGCCGCACGGCTTGCATCTCGGCGCTGCACATCGTGCAGGAGCCGTCGTAGAACACGGTGAGCAGCGAGGGCGTGGGGTCAGGTTTGAGGGGCGCGAGCATTGCATATATCTCCAGTTATTTCAGTCAATACAGAAATAGACAGGCAAAAAATGGTACCTCAAGTCTTGGGCGCGCCGCGCAACAGGTTCTGGATCCGGGCGCCGAGTTTCATGATCTTCATCAGCGCTTCGGGCGACAGGCGCAGCATCTCGTCGCCCCAGGTGGACAGCGTCTCCATCAGCGCCAGGGTCTGCGAAATGCGCTGCCGCGAGACCGCCAATTCGCGGCCGAGATCGGGGTGCTGCAAACACTCGCGCAGCGCCGCGATGGTGGGTTCGAACTCGCGTGCCTTGCGCTCGCGCACCACGGTGCGGAACAGTTCCCACACGTCGCCGAGGGTCTCGAAGTGGTCGCGCCTGTCCCCGAGCAGATGCACCAATCGCACCAGGTTCCAGTTCTGCAATTCGCGCAGCGAGGTGCTCACGTTGGAGCGCGCCACACCGAGTGCCTCGACGAGTTCGTCGGCATGCATCGGGCGCCCGCTCACGAACAACAGGCCGTGAATCTGCGCCACCGTGCGGTTGACCCCCCAGCGCGAACCCATCTCGCCCCAGTGCAGCACGAAGCGCTGGGTGACGGCAGGCAAGACATGCTCGGCGCCAGAGGCGTCTCTGCTACCGGTGCCGGTCTCGCGGGGGCTGTTTTTGCTGTTCATGGTTCCAGCATACGCCGCCAGAAATTTCTGTCAAGACAGAACAAGCTGCTCGCCACAAAGAGCCAAATTCAGCGGCCAGATGCGGTTTCTTCCTCATCGCCTCGCGCATCCGTGCCCGGTTTATCGGGCTGGGAGATGTGGCGTTGAGCGTGCCCGAGCGTGAACCCGTGCGAACCCCGCCCAGCTTCGATCCAGCGGCAAAGGCCGTAGTGATCCAGCGACCGCCGTTGGCCGGGACATCAGACCACAGCCCACCCACTCAAGCCCTCGCCACGTCACCCCTTGATATCCGCCCTCTTGATCACCGGCGCCCACTTCTCCAGCTCTTCGCGAATGCGTCGCTCGAGGTCGGCCGCGGTGCCGCTGTGCGGCTCAACGTTGCGGCTGGTGAACAGCTTGTGCACCTCGGGCCGTGCCACGGCTTTCACGATGGCCGCGTTGAGCTTGGCCGCCATCTCATCGCTCACGCCGCGTGGCGCCAGCAGGCCGAACCAGACCACGCTTGAAAAGCCGGGCACCTCTTCGGCGATTGCGGGCAGGCCGGGCAGTACTTCGCTGCGCTGCGGCGTGGCCACGGCCAGGTAGCGAATCTTGCCGGCCTGCACCATGGCCGCGCCATCCAGCCCGGTGACGAACGCCATGTGCACCTGGCCGCCGGCAAAGGCCGTGACCAGCGGCGCGCCGCCGGCATACGGAATGTGCTGGAACTTGGTGCCGGCCAGTTCGTTGAAGGCTTCGCTGGTGAGGTGCGAACTGCTGCCGATGCCGGTGGAGCCGTAGTTCAACTGCGTGCCCTGGGTCTTGGCCCAGGCAACGAAATCTTTCACCGTCTTGTGCGGGCTGTCGGCCGCCACGGCCAGGATCAAGGGCACGTTCACCACGGTGGCAAGTGGCCTGAAGTCTTTCAGCACGTCGTACGGCAGCTTGCGCAGCAGCGCGGCGGTGGCGCTGGGCCCGCTGTTGCCGAACAGCAGCGTGTAGCCATCGGGCGCGGCCTTGGCCACGGCGTCGGTGCCCAGGCTGCCACCGGCACCGGCCTTGTTGTCGATGATCACCGTCTGACCCAGCAACTCCTGCAAGGGCTGTTGCAGCGCCCGGGCAAGTTGGTCGGTGGTGCCGCCGGCCGGGTAGGGCACCACGATGTGGATGGGCTTGCTGGGGTAGGTGTCCTGGGCCCAGGCCGGGGCCAGCGCGGCGCCGAGGGTTAACGTTGCGATGCAGGCGACAAAGCGGTGGGTGCGTATCAGCATGGGGTGGCTTTCATTGCAGGATGAAGTGAGCCGCGCGCTCGCCAATCATCATCGCCGGCGCGCTGGTGTTGCCACCGATCAAGGTGGGCATGATCGACGCATCGGCCACGCGCAGGCCTTGCAGGCCGTGCACGCGCAACTGCGCATCCACCACCGCGCTGGGGTCGGCCGCCGGGCCCATCTTGCAACTGCCCACCGGGTGGTAAGTGGTGGCCACGCGCTCGCGGATGTAACGTTCCAGTTCATCCTCACTGGTCACGCCCGGGCCGGGCAACACCTCGGCGCCCGAAAGCGCAGCCAGCGCCGGGCAGGCGATGATGCGGCGCGCCTCGCGCAGCGCGCGCTGGAGGGTGGCGACATCTTCACGCTGTTCCAGAAAGTTCGGCCGCAGCACGGGCTTGGCCGCGGGGTCGTTGCTGGCCAGCGCCACGTTGCCGCGGCTGAGCGGGCGCAGCACGGCCATGTGCAGGTAGTAGCCGTGCTGGCGCGGCAACGTGCGCGGGTTGTCTTTCATGCCCACCATGAAGGTGTACTGCACATCGGGGCGTTGCAGGTGCGGCAGGCTGCGGATGAAGCCACCAGCCTCGGCCGCGTTCGAGGCCAGCATGCCACTGCGGTTAACCGCGTAGCGCAGCGGCGCCAGCGCCACGCGCGGCGCGGTGCGCCAGCTCAAGGCATACGACTGCGCGCCGGGGTTGAGCATGCCGATGGACACGGTGGGGTGGTCTTGCAGGTTCTGGCCCACACCGGGCAGGTCGTGCTGCACGCTGATGCCGTGCTCACGCAGATGCGCCGCCGCACCAATGCCCGACAGCAGCAACAACTGCGGTGAGTTCACGGTGCCGGCGCAGACGATCACTTCGCTGGCCGCATCAAGCTCCACGCGCTGGCCGCCGTGGCGCAAGGTGACGCCCACTGCACGCGTGCCTTGCAGCCGGATGCGTTCCACCAAGGCGCCGGTGATGACCGTGAGGTTGGGCCGTTGCAGCACCGGGTGCAGGAAGGCGCGCGAACTGCTCCAGCGCACGCCGTGGCGCTGGTTCAAATCAAAGATGCCGAAGCCATCTTGCTGCTCGGCATTGAAGTCGTCATTGCGCGCAAAGCCGGCCTGCGCCGCGGCATCGACGAAGGCATGCGCCAGCGGGTTGCTCTGCGCCGGGCGCTGCACCCACAGCTCGCCTTGCGTGCCGTGCCAGGGTGAGGCGCCGCGGTCGTGGTGTTCATGGCGGGTGAAGAAGGGCAGCACGTCGGCATGGCCCCAGCCGGGGTTGCCCAAGGCGGCCCAATCGTCATAGTCGAGCCGGTGACCGCGCATGTAGACGGTGCCGTTCACCGAGGTGCTGCCGCCCAGCAGCTTGCCGCGCGGGCACGGGATGCTGCGGTTCAGCACCCCCGGCCCGCCGGTGAATTCATGCTGCCAGTTGGTGCTGGCATGCGGCAGCAAGAAGATGTTGCCCATGGGCAGCGTGGTCTTTAGGTTCAGCGGGAAACGCTGGTCAGACGGGCCCGCCTCGATGAGCGCCACCCGGCAGGCGGCGTCAGCCGACAAGCGGTTGGCCAGCACGCAACCGGCGGCGCCGGCGCCAACGATGATGAAGTCAAAACCAGTGGTTGCAGCGGGCACGGTTGTAGGCTTGCAGGCAGGGCGGTGGGCGACGGTACAGCATGGCCCGCACCGGCCAGCATGGGCAAGCCCGGTGCTCGCACATCAGGTGTGAACGCCCGGCAGGGCGCCGTCACGCAAGCCGACTTTGCGCTGGGCGACACTTCTGCTGTGCCTGCCAACGCCACCGATCCTGTCTGCAAAAAACCGCCAGCTCCGCACATGAGTGCCGTGCTGCTGATCGTGGCTGCCGTGGCCTGCTTCGCCGCGCTGGACACCAGCACCAAGCAGGCCACCACCTTGGCCCCTGTGGCCATGGCCGTGTGGATGCGCTACCTGGTGCAAGCCCTGGCCACCGGGGCGAGCTTGTTGCCGCAAATGCGCGGCGACTTGCTGCGCACGCGCCGCCCGCTGCTGCAAGCGTTGCGCGGTGCCCTGCTGTTGCTGTGCAGCGTGATCGCCTTTTACAGCCTGAAGGCGGTGCAAGTGGGTGAGTTCACCGCGGTGGTGATGCTGTGCCCGCTGCTGCTCACCGTGCTCGCGGCCTGGGCCTTGCGCGAGCGTGTGTCCTGGCTGCGCTGGCTGTGTGTGGGCGCGGGGTTTGCGGGCTCGCTGTTGGTGCTTCGCCCGGGCAGTGAACTCTTCAGCTGGGCCATGTTGCTGCCCTTGCTGCTGGTGCTGGCCAACACCGGCTTTCAACTCCTCACCAGCCACCTGTCCAAGACCGAAGACCCACGCACCACCCACCTCTACACCGGTGTCGTGGGCCTGGGCCTGGCCAGCCTCGCACTGCCCTGGGCCTGGCAGGCCCTGCCTGAATCAACCTGGCTGGTGTTGGCCATGATGGGTGGCTTCAGCACCCTGGGCCACTACCTGCTCATCCTGGCTTTTGGGCGCGCGCCGGTGGCCGTGCTCACGCCATATCTGTACATGCAGATCGCCTTTGCCACCTTGTTCGCCTGGGTGATGTTCAAGCACTTGCCGGATGCCTGGTCTTTCGCCGGGCTGGCCCTGGTGGCCGCGGGCGGCGTGCTCGGCACCTGGTTGACGGCGCGTGAAACACGATCCAGCGCGGCGCAGCAGCAAGGGTTGGTGGATGCCTGATTGCCAAGCCGCTGCCCGCGGGCATCATCACGCATCACCTTCGCCATGCCATCAGGAGACTTCGATGACCCCTGCACTCCTTCGCCGCGGCCTGCTTGCCGGCGGTGCCGCGCTCGCCGTGGCCTTCACGCCTGCCGCCTGGGCGCAGACCAAGGTGCTGCTGCGCATCTCAACGCCCGCCGTGCCCGACGACTGGCACGGCAAGATGTGGACGGTGTTCAAGGAAGCGTTGGACAAGTCTGCCCCCAGCGAATTCGACGTGCAGATCAACCTCAACGCCACGCTGTTCAAGCAGGGCACCGAACCCGCGGCCATGGCGCGCGGCAACCTGGAGCTGTCGT
>JAYUHT010000246.1:0-5282 GCA_043766725.1 Burkholderiales bacterium
GCGCGGCGGCCTTGGCGGCGTTGCCCAACCTGAAGCGCGCCGGCCTGCGCGGCGCCGTGCGCTACTTCGACGGCCAGTTCGACGACGCCCGCCTGGCCATCGCCCTGGCGCGCAGCGCGCAGCGCGCGAGCGCCGTGGTGCTGAATCATCTGGCAGTCACGGGCTTGGTGCACAGCGCGGGCAAGGTGGCGGGGGTGATGGCACGCGATGCCCAAAGTGGCGCCGCGTTCACGCTGAACAGCCGCTGCGTCGTGAACGCCACCGGCGTGTGGGTCGACCAGGTGCGCGCGCTGAGCGCCAGCCCGGGCCACACCGCGCCCGCGCCCATGTTGGCCCCCAGCCAGGGCACGCACCTGGTGGTGGCGCGCGAGTTCCTGCCCGGTGGCCAGGCCTTGATGGTGCCGCGCACGCGCGACGGCCGGGTGCTGTTCGGCGTGCCCTGGCTGGGCAAGGTGATTCTGGGCACCACGGACACGCCGATCCCGGCCGTGCAGCGCGAGCCGCGGCCGTTGCATGAAGACATTGAATTCATCCTCGGCGAGGCCGGCCGCTACCTGGAGCGCGCACCGCGGCGCAGCGACGTGCTGTCAGCCTGGGTGGGCTTGCGCCCGCTGGTGCGCCCCGACGCGGATTCGGGCAGCGCCAGCAGCAAGAAGATCTCGCGCGAGCATGTGGTGCGCCGCGGGCGCGATGGCCTGGTCAGCGTGACCGGTGGCAAGTGGACCACCTACCGCGCCATGGCCGAAGACGTGCTGGCGCGCTGCATGGATGAAGGCCTGCTGGAACGGCGTGTGGCCGGTGCCACGGCGCACCTGGCCTTGGTGGGTGCGGCGCCGGGCCGGCCTTTGAGTGAGCCGCCCGGCGAACACCTGTATGGCAGCGAGGCCGAGCTGCTGCGCAGCCTGCCCGGTGCGGCCAACTGGTTGTGGCGCGACGGTTCCGGTGGCTTGAGCGAGGCCATGGTGCGCTTTGCCGTGCGCTTTGAAATGGCGCGCAGCGTGCACGATGTGCTGGCGCGGCGCAGCCGGCTGTTGTTTCTGGACGCCGCCGCGGCGCAGGCGCTGGCCCAGCCCGTGGCTGAACTGGTGGCGCAGGAATTGGGTGGGCCGGTGAGCGCGGATCAGGTGGCCAGCTTCAACGCCTTGGCACAAAGCTACCGCACGCTGCCTTGACTTTGATTGGCGCGAGCCTGCGGCGCTGCCAGCCGAGGCGGCAGGCGCCGCGTCTGGCCGATGGCCAGCACACCGAAATCGGCCTCACTCAAGCCGCGCTCCTGACGCGCCGTGGCCAGCGCACGCGGCGGCTCGTCGAGTGATTCATCGGTGAGCTCGAACGTGCCCCAATGCATGCCGATGGCGCGCGTGGCGCGCAAGTCCAGCATCGCCTGCACCGCCTCGGCCGGGTTCATGTGCTGCTCGCGCATGAACCAGCGCGGCTCGTAGCCACCAATGGCCAGCAGGGCCAGGTCGAACACCGGCGCGCGTTCGCCGTTCAAGGCAAGGCGTCGCGCCACTTCGGCAAAGTCGGCGCTGTAGCCGGTGTCGCCGCTGAAGTACACGCGCTGGTCGGCAGCCAACAAGGCGTAGCCGCCCCACAGCGTTTTAAGCCGGTCGCCCAGGCCACGGCCGGACCAATGCTGCACCGGCGTGAGCATGATCTTCACGCCCTGCACCGCGGTGGTTTGCCACCAGTCCAGCTCGACCACGCGGCTCAGGCCCTCGCCCTGCAGCCAGGCCTGGTTGCCCAGCGGCACCACCACCAGCGGCGGCCCGCCGCTTTGGCCTTGCAGCGCCTGCAAGCTGGGCAGGTCGAGGTGGTCGTAGTGGTTGTGTGAGATCACCACGGCATCGATGCGTGGCAGCTCGGCCAGCGCCAGGCCCGGCGGCTGCGCGCGTTGCGGGCCCAGAAAGGGCAGGGGCGAGGCGCGCTGCGAAAAGATCGGATCGGTCAACACATTGATGCCACCGATTTGCACCAGCAAGGTGGCGTGGCCGATCCAGGTCACCGCCGGCTCCATGGCCTGGCCGGCGGCTGCGTTGCTGTGGATGAACGCCAGCTCGGGTTTGACCTGTGCAATGGGCTGTTTGGGTGGGAGTGGCAAGCCGGCGCGCGTGGCCTGCAGCTTCCAGCGCACCAGGGCAGGCAAGCCCTTGGGTTCGAATTCGAGGTGGTTGTTCTGGTAGCCGCCATCGCGGTGGTGCGGCGGTGGTGCGGGCAGCACTTGTGCGTTGACCGCAGCACAAAGCAAGCTTGCGATGCAGGCCGCCCTGACAAGTTGCTTTGATCTCATGCCCGGATCATCCCAAAACAGCGGCACAGTGAAACGCGCCGCCGGCATGTGAAGTCGGCCCAGGGTTTTCATCTACAATCTAAAGGCTTTGCCGAACGCGGACTCGTCAACGTCTTTCAAACCATGCCCAAAGCGGACCCTCCAGCGCCAAAAGCCGCGCGGGTGCCGCACGGGTTCGGGCCCCAACCCTGGCTTGATGATGACGACGACAACGCGGCCTACAGGTCACTGACCAAGCAGGAAGCGGCAGCCTGGCGCGCCAGCCACCCCGTGCTTTCGCCGTGGTGGGTGGTTGCAGCCCAAGCTGCATTGGGGGGAGTGCTGGCCTTGCTTGCAGGGCTCGCCACAAGAAATTCAGTGTGGGCATGGTCGCTGCTGTACGGAGCGGCCGTGGTGGTGGTGCCGGGTGCGTTGTTGGCGCGCGGCACAACGGGCCGGCCTCCAGGCATGTCAGCTGTCAGCAACGCTGTCAGCTTCATGTCGTGGGAGTTGGTCAAGATCGGTTTCTCGGTGGCCATGCTGTTGCTGGCGCCGAAGATCGTGCAGCCCTTGAGCTGGCCGGCGTTGCTGGCCGCCATGGTGCTGTGCATGCAGGTTTACTGGCTGGCGCTGCTGTGGCGCCGGTCTTGATGGAACAGACACGCGAAAGCATTCGAGATGGCAGCTGAAGCGCACGCCCCGACCGCCGGCGAATACATCGTCCACCACCTCACCCATTGGGGCACGGGCAAGCCCAAAGGCCTGGTGGATTTTTCGGTGGTCAACTACGACTCGGTGATCTTTTCCATCCTGCTCGGCGTGGTGGGTTGCTTCTTGCTGTGGCGCGCCGCGCGCAGCGCCACGGCGGGTGTGCCGGGCCGCTTTCAGGCCGCGGTGGAAATCTTGTTTGAAATGGTCGAGAACCAGGCCAAGGGCATCGTGCACAACGCCAAGAGCCGCAAGCTGGTGGCGCCGCTTGCATTGACGGTCTTCGTGTGGATCTTCCTGCTCAATGCGATGGACTTGTTGCCGGTCGATCTGCTGCCTTTGGTGTGGGGCTGGATCTACAGCGCCACCACTGGCCACGATGCCAGCCATGCTTTTTTGCGCTCGGTGCCCACGGCCGACTTGTCGGTGACCATGGGCCTGGCGGTGGGCGTGCTCGTCACCTGCTTGGTCTACAACGTCAAGATCAAAGGTTTCGGTGGCTGGGTGCATGAACTGTTTGCCGCCCCGTTTGGCAACCACTGGGCGCTGTACCCGTTCAACTTCGCCATGCAACTGGTTGAGTTCGTGGCCAAGACGGTGTCGCACGGCATGCGACTGTTCGGCAACATGTATGCCGGCGAACTCATCTTCCTGCTCATCGCGCTGTTAGGCGGCGCGTTCACGCTCTCGTTCACGGGCTTCGCGCTGGCCGGCTTGCACATCCTGGCCGGCACGGTGTGGGCCATCTTCCACATCCTGATCATCACGCTGCAAGCCTTCGTGTTCATGATGCTGACGCTGGTCTACATCGGGCAAGCGCACGATACGCATTGATTTTTTCCCGGTCTCACTTCCCTTTTCTCATCTCACTTTCATAACAGGAGTCAACATGGAACTCATCGGTCTCGTCGCAGTTGCCGCCGGCCTCATCATTGGTCTTGGCGCCATGGGCGCTTGTATCGGCATCGGCGTCATGGGCAGCAAGTTTTTGGAGTCGGCCGCGCGCCAACCCGAACTGATGGGCGAACTGCAAACCAAGATGTTCCTGCTGGTCGGCCTGATCGACGCTTCGTTCATCATCGGCACCGGCATTGCGCTGTGGTTCACCACGGCCAACCCGTTCCTCGCCCAACTGGCCGCCCTGCCGAAGTAATTCCTGCGCATGAGTTGCTTGCGCCGGCCCCATCGGGCCAGGCGCGGCAACGTGCAGGAAGCGGCAGCACCCGTCACCCCGAAGCGAGGTTTTCGACGTGAGCATCACCAGTACATTCATCATTCAGATGATCGTGTTCCTGATCTTGGTCTGGTTCACGATGACCTACATCTGGCCGCCGATCACCGCCGCGCTCGATGAGCGCGCCAAGAAGATCGCCGAAGGCCTTTCCGCCGCCGACAAGGCCAAGTCTGAACTCGCCACCGCCAACAAGCGGGTCGAGGAGCAGTTGGCGTCGGCCCGCGTCGATGCCACGCAACGCCTGGCTGATGCCGAGCGCCGCGCGCAAGCCATGATCGAAGAAGCCAAGACGCGCGCCAGCGACGAAGGCGCCAAGATCGTTGCGGCGGCCAAGGCGGAAGCGGCGCAAGAAGCCAGCAAGGCGCGCGAAGCCCTGCGCGAGCAAGTGGCCGCGTTGGCCGTGAAGGGTGCCGAAGCCATTCTCAAACGCGAAGTCAACGCCGGCGTTCACGCCGAGTTGCTGGGTCGTTTGAAGACCGAGCTTTGAGCCGAGGCACGCAACATGGCTGAACTCGCCACTATTGCCCGGCCCTACGCCGAAGCCTTGTTCAAGGCCGCGGGCAGCACCGACAAACCGGCCCTCGTGGCGCAGGTGAGCGCCCTGGCGGCGGTGGCGGCTGACGCCCAAGTGCGCCAGTTCGCCGACAACCCCAAGGTCAGCGCCGCACAGGTGTTCGATGTCATCACCACGGCGTCAAAGGCCACGCTGTCCGATGCCGCCAAGAACCTGCTGCACACGGTGATCGACAACGGCCGCCTGGCCGCCTTGCCCGACATCGCGGCGCAGTTTCACGCCCTGGTCAACGCCAGTTCGGGCGTGTCTGACGCCACCATCTACAGCGCCTACCCGATAGAAGCCGGGCCGCTGGCCGATGTGGTGGCCCTGCTTGAAAAGCGCTTTAACCGCAAGCTCAATGCCAGCGTGAAGCACGCGCCCGAGCTGATTGGCGGAATCCGCGTCGTCGTGGGCGACAAGGTGCTCGACACCTCGGTCCAGGCCCGTCTGCAACAAATGAAGGTCGCCCTGAGCGCGTGAACGCCCGGCCCGCCGGCCGTGCCACGCATCAAGGT
>JAYUHT010000247.1:0-5269 GCA_043766725.1 Burkholderiales bacterium
CGTTCGACAACGATGTGGATGCGCTGGCGATGCTGCGGCGCTTCTTCAACTACCTGCCGCTGAACAACCGCGAAAAGCCGCCGCTGCGCCAAGGCTCCGACAAGGCCGACCGGCTGGATTGGTCGCTTGACACGTTGGTGCCCGACCACCCGAACAAGCCCTATGACATGGGCGAGCTGATCGCCAAGGTGGTGGACGACGGCGACTTCTTCGAGCTGCAAAGCGAGTACGCGCGCAACATCATCATCGGCTTCGCGCGCATGCAAGGCAGCACGGTGGGCATCGTGGCCAACAACCCGCAGGTGCTGGCCGGCTGCCTCGACATCAAAAGCAGCATCAAGGCAGCGCGCTTCGTGCGCTTTTGCGATGCCTTCAACATCCCTGTGGTCACCTTCGTCGACGTGCCCGGCTTCATGCCCGGCACGGCGCAAGAGTACGGCGGCATCATCAAGCACGGCGCCAAGCTGCTGTATGCGTATGCCGAATGCACGGTGCCGAAGGTGACGGTGATCACGCGCAAGGCCTATGGCGGTGCGTATGACGTGATGAGCTCCAAGCACCTTCGCGGTGATGTGAACTTCGCCTGGCCGAACGCCGAGATCGCGGTGATGGGTGCCAAGGGTGCGGTGGAAATTATCTTCCGCGAAGACAAGGGCGACGCGGCCAAGCTCGCCGCCAAGGAAGCCGAATACAAAGCGCGTTTCGCCAACCCCTTCGTGGCCGGCGCGCGCGGTTTCATCGACGATGTGATCCAGCCGCATGAAACCCGCAAACGCATCTGCCGCTCGCTGGCCATGCTGAAGAACAAGAAGCTTGAGAACCCGTGGCGCAAGCACGGCAACATTCCGCTCTAAGGATCGCGATGTTCACGAAAATTCTGATTGCCAATCGCGGAGAGATTGCCTGCCGGGTGATGAAGACCGCCAAGCAGATGGGCATCGCCACGGTGGCCGTTTACTCCGAAGCCGACCGCGACGCCCGCCATGTGGGGCTGGCCGAAGAAGCCGTTTTCATAGGTCCGGCGCCCAGCCGCGAAAGCTATCTCGTTGCTGACAAGATCATCGCCGCGGCCAAACAAACCGGTGCACAGGCCATTCACCCGGGCTACGGTTTCTTGAGCGAGAACGCAGCCTTTGCGCGGCGGGTGGAAGAAGAAGGCATCGTCTTCATCGGCCCCAAGCATGGCGCCATCGCGGCCATGGGCGACAAGATCGCTTCGAAGAAGCTCGCGCTGGCGGCGGGCGTGAACACCATTCCCGGCTGGAACGAAGCCATCAGCACGCCCGAGCAGGCAGTGGAAATTGCCAAAGGCATTGGCTACCCGGTGATGATCAAGGCCAGCGCCGGCGGCGGCGGCAAGGGCTTGCGCGTGGCCTACAACGACCGCGAGGCGTTTGACGGTTTCAGCTCATGCCGCAATGAAGCCAAGGCCAGCTTCGGTGATGACCGCGTGTTCATCGAGAAGTTCGTCGAAGAACCACGCCACATCGAGATTCAAGTGCTGGGTGATGGCCACGGCAACCTGGTCTACCTTAACGAGCGCGAATGCTCCATTCAGCGCCGGCACCAGAAGGTGATCGAGGAAGCTCCGTCGCCCTTCATCAGCGATGCCACGCGCCGCGCCATGGGCGAGCAGGCGGTGGCCCTGGCGCGCGCCGTGAACTACCAGAGCGCGGGCACGGTGGAGTTCGTTGTCGGCAAGGATCAGAGCTTTTACTTCCTGGAGATGAACACCCGGCTGCAAGTGGAGCACCCGGTCACCGAGTGCATCACCGGGCTCGACCTGGTGGAGCTGATGATTCGCGTGGCAGCGGGCGAGGCTTTGCCTTTCGCACAAAGTGACGTCAAACGTCAAGGATGGGCCATGGAGTGCCGCATCAACGCCGAAGACCCGTTCCGCGGTTTCCTGCCTTCGACTGGCCG
The DNA here is from genome assembly GCA_043766725.1 of Burkholderiales bacterium. Classification (GTDB taxonomy): domain Bacteria; phylum Pseudomonadota; class Gammaproteobacteria; order Burkholderiales; family Burkholderiaceae_C; genus Rubrivivax. The sequence continues at coordinate 1,924 of JAYUHT010000247.1, forward strand.
ATTGGTGCGTTACCTGCCACCGCCCACCACGATGGAAGCGGGGCTGCCGATGCCCGTGGGTGGCGGTGTTCGGGTTGACACCGGCGTGGCCGAAGGTGGTGAGATTCCGATGTTCTACGACTCGATGATCGCCAAGCTCATCGTCCACGGCAGCGACCGGAACGATGCGATTGCCCGCATGCGCGAGGCGCTGAATGGCTTCGTCATCCGCGGCGTGGCCAGCAACATCCCGTTCCAGTCCGCCCTGCTGGTGCACCCGCAATTTGTGGCGGGTGACTTCAACACCGGCTTCATTGCCGAGCACTTCAAGGCCGGCTTGCGCGCTGAAGATGTGCCGCATGACGACCCCGATTTCCTGCTGGCCCTGGCCGCCGCCATGCGACGCGCGTACCTGGAGCGCGGCGCGCGCATCAGCGGCCAGTTGCCCGGCCATGGCGTGCAGATTGGTGACGACTTCGTGGTGGTGATCAAAGGCGAGGGCGGCCAGCACGACCACCGCGCCGTGAAGGTACACAGCAACGGCGCCTTGCGCGTGCTGCTCGACGGCAAAACCTACACCATCGCCAGCGACTGGCGCTTTGGTGATGTGCGCGTCAGCGGCACCTGCAATGGCCAGCCGTTCACCGCGCAAGGCGACCGGCTGGGTCTGTGGACACGCCTGGCGCACAACGGCCGGCGCGTCGAAACCATGGTGCTGGCGCCGCGCGCGGCCGCGCTGATGAAGCTGATGCCGCACAAGGCGCCGCCTGACACGAGCAAGCTGCTGCTATCCCCCATGCCCGGGCTGCTGGCTGACCTGTGCGTGGTGCCCGGCCAGAAGGTGTTGGCCGGCGAACGCCTGGCGCTGATCGAAGCCATGAAGATGGAGAACATCCTCAGCGCGGTGCAAGACGGCGTGGTGAAGGAACTGCTGGCCACCAAGGGCGAGAGCTTGGCCGTCGATCAACCCATCCTGAGCTTTCAATGAAACCTTTCAAAATTCTGGGCTTGCAGCAAATCGCCATCGGCGGCGTGGACAAACAACGTTTGAAATCACTCTGGGTGGATGTGCTCGGCCTGAGTGTGAAAAGCACGTTCGTGAGCGAGCGCGAAAACGTTGATGAAGACATCTGCGCGCTGGGTGAAGGCGTGCATGCGGTGGAGGTGGACTTGATGCAGCCGATTGACCCCGACAAGAAGCCTGCCGTTCACACCACGCCACTCAACCATGTTGGCCTGTGGGTGGATGACCTGCCTGCGGCCGTGAAATGGATGACCGAAAACGGCGTGCGTTTCGCGCCGGGCGGCATTCGCAAGGGCGCGGCGGGGCACGACATCTGCTTCATCCACCCCAAGGGCAATGACGAATTTCCACTTGGTGGCGAGGGCGTGTTGATTGAGTTGGTGCAGGCGCCGGCGGATGTGGTGGCGGCATTGGGCTGAGACATCGGTTCACTTTGCTGTGTGCGGCGAAAGACTCGCAGCAAACGGAACCGCATTGAGCCGAGGGCCAAAAGAGTGCTGATTCAGGGCCCGAGCGGGCCTGTCGGCGCACGCGCCGTCTCGACGTTCAAACCCCGATCAAGCTTGCACTGCAAACACCTCCACCGCCTCCCCCTTGCCCTTGAACGGCACCCACCCCAGCGCCAGTGCGGGCACGCCCGGGCCCAGCGCGGCGCGCGTGGCACCGTCAATCAAGATGCCGTGCTGCGCCACCTTGGTGTGTGCTTCCAGCCGCGCGGCCAGGTTCACGGTGTCGCCAACGCAGGTGTATGTGGCGCGCTGTTGCGTGCCGGTGTAGCCGGCCACCACTTCGCCCGTGGCAATGCCAATGCCGATGCGCAACGCCGGCTTGCCTGCCGCCGCGCGCTCCAGGTTGAACTGCTCGATCAAGGCCATCATCTCCAGCGCCGCGGCCACCGCGCTGCCCGCGCCATCGGCCAGCGGCAGCGGGGCGCCGAACAGCGCCATCAAGCCGTCGCCGATCATCTGGTTGACCACGCCGCCCTGGCTTGAAATGGCGTCGAACATCAGCGTGTAGTAGGTGTTGAGCAGCTCGATGGTTTCATCGGGTGGCTGGCTTTCCACCAGGGTGGTGAAGCCACGAATGTCGCTGAACATCACCGTGGCTTGCACATGTTTGCCGCCCAGCGCAAAGCCCGACTGCGCCAGATCTTGTGCCACTTCGCTGGTGGCAAAGCGGCGCACCAGTTCCTTCAACTGGTCGCGCAGGTGCTTCTTTTCCAGGCTGGCGTTGATGCGCGCCTTCAGCAGCACCGGGTTCACCGGTTTGTAGAGATAGTCTTCCGCGCCCAGCTCAATACAACGGACGACATGAGCCACGCCTTCGAGCGAGCTGGTGACGATGACGGGCAGGTCGCGCAAGTTCGCATCGGCCGCCAGGTGTTCCATCACCTGGAAGCCGGTCATCTCGGGCATTTCCATGTCCAGCAGCAGCAGGTCAAAGCTTTGCGCGCGCAGCATCTCCAGCGCCACGCGGCCGTTTTCGGCGCTGGCCACGCGGTGGCCTTGCAGCTCCAGGCTGCGCGCCAGGAGCAGGCGGTTGACCTTGTTGTCGTCGGCCACCAGCAGCCGGGCGCCGCGCTCAAACACCGGCCAGATCCTTCAAGGCAGCGGCGGCTTGCGCATACGCTTGTGCCAGTGTGCTGACGCCGCTGGCATCGGGCGGCAGGCCGCCCAACTCAAGCTCGCGGGCGCGCGCACCCAGCGCCATGGCGCCGAAGGTGTGGGCGTTGGTCTTGAGCGAATGCGCAGCGCGGCGAAAGCGCTCGCCGTCTTGCAATGCCAGGGCAGCGCGCATGTCGGCCAGCATGAGGGGCGCTTCCTCAAAAAAAGTGCCCAACAGTTCGGCCACAAACTCAGGCCCGGCGGTGGCCTGCAATTCTTCGAACATTGCGCGGGCGATCAGTTCTTCGGCCATTCCATGTGTCCTTGCGTTCAGGGCTGACAGTCAGGGCGTCGACCAGCGACGCAAAGTCCGCCGCTTGGCGGCAGGACTTGGTGCACACCGTGCTGGGCATCGACAGCCTGGATGCGCTGCAAGGGCACTCTGTGGCTGGCGCCTCGTGGGAAGGGTTTGTCATCTGGCAGGCGCTTGAAGACCTGGGCGTGGCGCAGGCCAACGTCATTGCGCCGGTGGCCCAGGCCTACCCGTTGGCGGCCAACGTCGACGTCCTGCCCGTGACACAACTGAGCACGCAGATGCTCGGCGGGTAGGTGCTGCGGCTCACGGCGCACGGCGTGCCTCCACGGCTTGCAGGGCGGTCACCAAGGCCTCCACCCGGATTGGCTTGGTCACATAGTCACTCATGCCCGCAGTCATGCAGGCCTCGCGGTCGCCTTGCAT
>JAYUHT010000248.1:0-5263 GCA_043766725.1 Burkholderiales bacterium
CCCTCGGCTTGCAGGCTGCCGGCGCCGCCACGCAAGCTGAAGCGCTCGATGCGCGCCTTGGCGCCTTTGAGCGTGACCATCAGCTCGCCGTCTTTCAAGTCCACGCCTTCGAGCAGGTTGCGCACGCTCAGGGCGTTGCCGCGCAGCTCGCCGGTGATTTCGGGGTCGCCAAAGCGGCCGCCAAAACTGGCGCTGGTTTGCAGGCTGCCACCCAGGCGCCAGCCCGGTGGCACCCAGGTGCCCCAGGCGCCCAGGTTGGCCACGCGCGCCTGCACCACGCCCGAGATGGCGGCATGCGCTTCGGGCCAGCGCCGCTGCGGGCTGGTCTTCAAACCGATGGCGCCGGCGGCTTCGCCGATCTGGCTGCCGGCGAAGGCCTGGGTGAAGTACCAGGTGCCGTCGTGTGCGCTCAAAGCAAAGCGCAGGTCACTCAGGCCGAGGGGCTGGGCGATGCTGCCGTCGCGGATCGCCAGGTCGCCGCTTTCGCGTTCGATCACCAGCTCGGCATCGAAGCGCTCTTCGGCCTTGACTTCCAGGTTCGCACGCAGCCGCAAGTTACCGCTCCAGCCCAGTTCGGGCTGGGCGCGTTGCAGCAGCGGCGTGGCGTCAAAGGCTTCAAGCTGGGCCTGGGCAAACAAGCGCGGCGTGTCGCCGTTGGGCTCGTAATACGCCTGCTGCCAAGTCAGGCTCAGGCCACCGGGCAAGCGGGCACGGCCGGCGCCAGCCTCCAGGCGCAGCAGGCTGCCAGCGGCGCTGAAGCGGGCGTTGACGGGCACGGTCTGCACGGTCAGCCAATCGGTATTGACGGACTCTGGCGTGCTGCGGCTCGACGGGCTGGCCTGGATGCTTTGCACCTGCCCGCGCCACCAGCCGCCACCTTCGGGCGGCGCGGCCCAGGCACCGGCGCCACTGGCTTGCACGCGCGTGCCCGGGGTTGCCGCTGCCGGCTGCGGCCGGGGCATGCCCAGCAGCGCGGCCGCCGCGGGCGGTGGGCGCACAGGCAGGTGCAGCATGGCCTGCCATTCATGGCGGGCCAGGGTGCCGGCCACGCGCGCCTGCAATTGATCGAGCCGCTGCGTGCCTTGCGCGGCGCCCTCGGCGCGGGCGTCGAGCGTGAAGGCGGGGTCGGCACCGGTGGCGTCCAGGCTGAGCTGGCCGCTGCCCTGGGCCAGCGCCCATTCGCCGAGCTTGAGTTGCTGCACGCCGAACGTGCCCGTGCCTTTGATCTGCGGCCAGGTGCCGTGCGCTTGCAGTTCAGCCTGCAGCGCGCCTTGGCTGGGCCACGAGGTGGGTGCTTGTGGCAGCAGTGCAGTCAACGCGCGCAGCGCGGCCAGGTTGGGCGCCGCCAGCTCGGCCGCCAACTGAACCGCCCCTTGCGGCGCGCCTTCGGCGTCGAGCTTGATGCGGCTGCCGGCGGCTTCGAGTTGCGCATGCAGCGCGATGTTTTGCGCGTCCGGCGCGGCCAGTTCGATGCGGCCCGACACCGGCACGCCGGCCACCAGGCTGGCACCCAGATCCACCTGCGCGCGGCCGCGCACGGTTTGCCAGGTGAACGCCGGCGCGGGCGGCAGTTGCAGTTCGCCCTGCCAGCTGCCTTGCAGGCGGTGCGGGCCGCGGCGCCAGGGTGAATCGGCGGTCAGGGTCAACCAGGGCAGAGGGTCGAAGTCTTTCAGTGTGCCGGTGGAGGCCACCACCCAGCGGCCGCCGGGCTGCAGCCGCGCTTGCGCTTGCAGGTCGGCACGCGCTGCGCCGGCGCTGGCGCCCAGGCGTTTGAGCAGCACCTGGCTGGCGCTGAACTCGCCCTGCACGGCCAGCGCGAACGCCTGCGCCAGGCTGCGGTGGCGGCCGTCGAGCGTGGCATCAAGAGCCAAGTTAATCGGCGCGGCGCTGGCCGTGCCGTCGGGCGCGGGCAAGCCATTGACCACTGCGTGCAACGGGCCGCTGGCGGTGAGCGGCGGCGCGCGCGCGTCCAGCGCGGTCAGGTTCAGGCTGCTGAGTTGGCTGCGCACCTCCAGCGTGTGGCCGCGCCACTGGCCGCTGCCCTGCCAGCGCCCGGCCGCTGCTTGCTCGCTGCCGAATTCAATGTTGAAGGCCTTGAGTTCGAGCTGATCGGTCGTGGCCAGTGGCGCTTGCAGGTCGAGTTCCAGGCTGCGCAGCGGCGCGCGGCCAGCTTGCCAGGGGCCGGCGGCACCGTTGCGCAGTTCGATGTGCGCCTGCGCCGGCTGGCCCAGGCCGCTGCTGCGCAAAGTGACTTCACCCGTTAACTTGGTGTGCGGGGCGCTCAGGTGCAGGCTGGCCAGGTCGAGGTCATTCGTCTGCGCGCTCAAGCCGGCCAGTGGCCAGGCTGCAAACGGGGCAATGCGGGCGCTTGCGTTGAGCGCCGGCGCGGCGCCCGCGCCGAGGGCCTGGCCGCGCAGGGCGGCTTGCAGCTCGATCAAGGCCATGGGGCCGGTGGCGTTGAGCCGCGCCACCCAGGGCCGCTCATTGGCCGTTGCCAGGCCCAGTTGTGCGATCAGGTTGAAGGGGGAATCGGCACCCACCTGGCCCTGCCCGGCGGCGGCCAAGCTGCCCCACACCAGGCTCAGGCGCTCGAAACGATGCAGCGCACCGCCATCGGCACCGAGGTGCAGCCGCATCTGCACGTTGCGCGCCGCCTCGTAGGTGTCGACCTGCAATTCGTCGATCAGCAGCTTGCCGATGTCGATGCTCAAGGGCAGGCGCAGGCTGGCCGGCGGTGTGGGCGGCGTGGTGCTGGGCGCCAGCTTCACCAGCGCGCGCTGCACATGCAGTTCTTGCAGGTGCAAGACGCGCGCACCCAACCAGCCCAGGCCGGCCACGCGCACGTCTTTCAGCTCGGCCTGGTGGCGGCCAAGCTGGATGCGCAGGCGCTGGATGCGCAAGTTCTGCCGCAGCAAGCTGCCGCTGACGCCTTCGGCCTGCACACCGGGCAACTCGTTGAACAACCATTCATTGCCGGCCGAGCGGCCGAGCAGCCAGGCCGCGCTGCCGGCCAGGGCCAGCACCAGCGCCACCACCAACGTGCTGAACCACCAGATGACGCGCCGGGCGCGGCCACGGCGCGGCACGGGAGTGGCCGGTGCGTCGGTCACAACGCGATGCCCACGCTGAAGTGCAGCCGCCAGCGCTTGAGTTCATCCGCCCAGGCCATGTCCAGCCGCAGTGGCCCCACCGGGCTGCGCCAGCGCACGCCCGCGCCCACGCCGGTGGCCGGGCGCAGGCTGGCAAAACTGTTGGCGGCGCGGCCGCTGTCGATGAAGACCGCGCCCCACAGCGACGGGTAGCTGGGGCTGATCGGATGCGCCAGTTCCAGGCTGGTCGTGAAAATAGTGTTGCCGCTGCTGACGCCGCCGGCCACCACCGGGCCCAGGCTGCGCCAGGCGTAACCGCGCACGGAATCGTCACCCCCGGCGCGAAAGCGCTGGCTGTCGGGCACGAACACGGCGTCGCGCACAAAGACCTGGCCCAGCTCCACGCGCGCTTGGCCATAGAGGTTGGCGCCAAGGGGCAGGTAGCCGGTCAGCCGCGCATAGGCACGCGCAAACGGGCCGCTGCCGTCGGTGGAGCTGGTGGATCGGCCGAGTGCCCCTTGCAGCGCCAGGCTGAGGCCGCGTGTGGGCAGCACGGCGTTGTCGAGGTCGCGCCAGACGCCATGGAAGTTGCCGCTGGCGGCCAGCGCTTCACTGCGGCTGGTTTCAGTGTGGCGCAGCGAACGTTCAAGTTCGGCGAAGTACAGCCGTTCGATGCGCCGCGTGTCTTGCGTCAAGCCCAGGCGCAGCTTTTGCGACAGCACCACGTCGGTCTCACTGCGCAGCCGTTCAATGGCCACGCCCAGCAGCTTTCGTTCCAGGTTCGCGCCGGGGTGGGTGCTGAGCTCGCCGTCCCAGGCCTGGCGGTTCACGCCCCATTCGAGCTTGTTGCGCGCGCTCAAGGCAAAACCGAAGACACGCCGGTGCACATGTTCCACCGTGGCGCGGGCGCCGGAATTGGCCGAATAGCCCAGCGCCAGCGTGGCCTGCTGCAACAGGCGTTCGCTAACGTTGACCTTCACCGGCGCGGCCGCCGCCGCCTGCGGGTCGGGCTCCAGGCTGACGCTGACCTGGTCGAACAAGCCGCTGCGTTGCAGGCGCTCCTGATAGTCGAGCAGCAAGGTTTCCGTCACCGCCGTGCCGGGCGCAAAACCGGCCAGGCTGCGCACCATGGCGGCGTCGTGGTGCTTCAGGCCGGTGATGAGCAGCTCGCCGCTGCGAAACAGCGGGCCGCTGGCCACCAACAGGCGCAGCCGGGCGGCTTGCGTGGGGGCGTCAACCTCCGCGGCCGTGTCTTGCCAGGTGGCCGTGGCATAGCCCGCGGCGCGGATGCGCGCCACCGCGGCGGCCTTGGCATCGGCCCAGGCCGGGTTGCGAAACGGCGTACCAGGTTTGAGCGGCCATTCCTGATTGAGCTGCGCGCGCAGCGCCAGGGCGCCGGCGTTGTCGGCAGCGAGCAGCTGTTTGAGTTCGCCATCGAACTCGAGGTTGAACGCGGACACGCGTGTGAGCGGCCCGGGGCGCAGGTTGACGCGCAAGTGCAGCGGCTGCTGGCTCAGCGTGGTGACGTCGGCCTGGGCGTCGAAGTAGCCCTCGGTTTGCAGCAGCGCACGGGCCTGCTCGGGCGCGGCGGCAATCAAGCGTGCCCATTCGGCCCGGCTCACCGGCTCGGCGTCGCGGTTGGCGCTGGCCAGCGTGCCCAGGCGCACCAGGTCGAGGTGGCGGCGCAGCAGCGCAGCCAGGGCGGGCGGGGCGTCGATGTCGACCATCGGCGCGCTGGCGCTTTCTGTGGCGCCGAGGGTGCTGGCCGCGGCCGGGGCCGACGCTGCCGCACTCGCCGCGGCGGCGCTCGCTTCAGGCTTGAAGTTCCAAGGCAGCGCCGCACAACCCGCCAGTCCTTGAACCACGCTCAACACCAGGGCCCACACCAGCGCCCACACCAGCGCCGGTGCGCCGGCGCGCGCAGGCTTCATTTGCTGAGCAAGCGCATCGCCCCTTCCAGCCCGGCCAGCGAAAGCGGGAACATGCGCTGGTTCATCATTTGCTGGATGACGGCGATGCTCTGCCGGTACTGCCACACCCCTTGCGGCTCGGGGTTGATCCAGGCGTACTTGGGGAAGGCGTGGGTTAACCGTTGAAGCCACTCGGCGCCTGGTTCTTCGTTGTTGTATTCGACGCTGCCGCCGGGTTGCAGGATTTCATAAGGGCTCATGGTG
>JAYUHT010000249.1:0-5245 GCA_043766725.1 Burkholderiales bacterium
GCCGGCTCATGCACACAGTATTCCGCATGCGGACGTTGTTCCGCATGGAACCTCACGGCCAGGGTGAGGGCGCACTCGCAACACGGGCGGCGACCGAACCTCGCCAGATGAGGTGAACCCGGTGCACGACGCAGCATGCGACGCAGCGCAAGGCCTGCATCCCTATAGCGGAGGATGTGTTGAGTCCGCAGAGGCAAGAAACTCAACAGCGCACTGCCAGCACTGCGGCGTGGCAGACTTGACTCGCCGTTGCGTCACCCCAATCAAGAGCCCTCCAGAGACCGGTGTGCCACGCTTGAAACAACCCAACCCATTCGGAGATTGAGCCCCATGAATGACATCACATTGATCTCGCCCGATCAGTTGAGCGGTGCCGGCGAAGCAGGCGACTTTCCGCTGGAGCGATATGCGCTGAGGTTCCTTGCCCAGGGCGACTCATGGTTCTCCATCGGCGCGATTCCGCCGTTCCTGACGAGCAATTTGTTCGACAAGATGTCGCTGTCAAAGTCCGCCGTGGCCGTCAACTGCGCCAAGCCTGGCGCGGAGCTGCGACACATGACCGACAGCACCACCAACCGCGTGTTCCTGAACTTGCTCAGTGGCAACGTTGCGCGGCCCTGGACGGCGGTGTTGCTATCGGGCCTGGGCAACGATGTGATCTCGGCGGCACAGTCGGCGCCGTTGAATCCACCCAACAAGCGGTTGCTGGCCACCAAGGCCGAATGGGCCTCGGGCGCCAGCCCGTCGCGCTACCTCAGCCCTGCGGGCTGGGCAACGTTCAGCAACCATGCTAGGCAAGTGTTCCAGACCCTGCTCGCCAATCGCGACAGGCGCTCGACCAACCAAGGCATCCCGATCGTTGTGCACACCTACGACTTCGTGACGCCGCGCGACGCGGGCGCCGGCGCCGGGTTTGGCCCGTGGCTCTACAAGGCCGTGAAAGCGTTCGCCATTCCTGAAGACGACTGGGCGGGCTTGAGCGCGGCCCTGCAACAGCAATTGCGACAACTCATCCTCGACATCGCAAGCCAAGAGCCCACCGTTCGCGTCGTGGATACGCAGGGCACGTTGACCCCCGCGCGCAGTTCAGACTCTGGGCCGACAGCGCATTGGCAAAATGAAATTCATCCCACCCGTGCCGGGTATCGCTTGCTTGGCGACGTGTGGGAGAAGTCGCTTGAGAAGTGGTTCTTGACGGCATGAGCCGACGATCCGGCTCAATCCACATCAATGCGGCGCCTGCCGAAGCTCTGCTTCAGCGCGCTTACAGCTCAAGCAGCCCAAAAAGTTGGGGCCGCACGCTGGCGGCCCTACTTTTTACTGGTGGAGACGAGGAGGATCGAACTCCTGACCTTCGCATTGCGAACGCGACGCTCTCCCAGCTGAGCTACGCCCCCTAAACCGGCGCGGATCATAGCACCGGGGTCTTGCTGCAATGGGCAGCCCCAACATGCGCTGACCGCGAAAGGCATGCGCGCAAGGGCCGCTGCTTTACTAACGATTCAAATCGTTCGTTGCACCTCGGCTTGCCCCTTGCGCCACGGCGCTAAACTGCGCGCCCCTTACCGCTGCAGCCGCACCGCCATGCACAGACGCCTTGACCCGGCTTGGCTTGACACCCAGTACAACAACCGTGCCCTGGTGCCCGAACACGGGCAGATCATGGAGGGTTGGGCGCAGGCCTCGGCCTTGGCGCGCCAGGCCAGCCGCAGCACCCTGGACGTGGCCTACGGCAACGGGCCGAGCGAGACGCTGGATGTGTTCCCGACCAGCGCGGCGAACGCGCCCGTGCTGGTGTTCATCCACGGCGGCTATTGGCGTTCGCTGGACAAGGCCGATTTTTCCTTTGTCGCGCCGTCGTTCACGGCCGACGGCGCGATGGTTGTGGTGCCCAACTACGCGCTGTGCCCGGCGGTGAGCATGGAAACGATCGCGCTGCAAACTGCGCGCGCTGTGCAGTGGGTGTGGCAGCACGCGGCTGAACATGGCGGCGACCCGAATCGCATCACCGTGGTGGGCCATTCGGCCGGCGGCCACTTGGCGGCCATGTTGGTGAGTTGCCGCTGGAAGCAGTTGTCAGAGGATTTGCCGGCGCAACTGGTGAGCGGCGCCTTGTCGATTTCGGGCCTGTTTGATCTGGAACCGCTGCGCCACACGCCGTTCTTGCAGGGTGACTTGCGGCTGACGCCGGCATCGGTCAAGCGCCTGAGCCCGGCGTTCTTCCCGCGCCCCAAGGCAAAGTTCCATGCCACGGTGGGCGCGCTGGAAAGCCCGGAGTTCATTCGCCAGATGCAGCTCATCCGCGACGTCTGGGGCCCCACGGCGGTACCGGTGTGCGAGACCGTGCCGGGCTTCAACCACTTCAACATCCTGCAAAGCCTGGCCGACCCCGCCGGGCGGCTGCATGAACTGGCGTTGCGGCTGCTCGGCCTGCGATGACCTTGCGTGCCTTGAGGCTTGAGGTTTTGGTAGCCTACAGCCCGAGTCGCGGCGCCACGCTACCGCGGCCACTGAACCGATTCATCAACAGGAGAGTGACATGGGTTTAAAGGGTTCCAAGACTGAGGACAACCTCAAGGCCGCTTTTGCCGGCGAATCTCAGGCCAACCGCCGTTACCTGTATTTCGCGGCCAAGGCCGATGTCGAAGGCCAGAACGATGTCGCCGCGCTGTTCCGCTCCACCGCCGAAGGCGAGACCGGCCATGCCCACGGCCACCTCGAATTCCTTGAAGCCGTGGGCGACCCGGCCACGGGCTTGCCCATCGGGCCCACGCGCGACAACCTTAAGGCCGCCGTGGCCGGTGAAACCCACGAGTACACCGACATGTACCCGGGCATGGCCAAGACCGCGCGCGGCGAAGGCTTCGATGAGATCGCCGATTGGTTCGAGACCTTGGCCAAGGCCGAGCGCTCGCATGCCAACCGCTACCAAAAGGCGCTGGATCAGCTCGTCGATTAAGTTGACCGGCTGACCTCGATCAACAAGGGGCTTCGCGGCCCCTTGTTCCTTTGTTCAATCAACAAGTTGAGCCCATGCCCGAAGGCAACCTGCAAGCCCCCACCCGCCACCCGCTGGCCTGGCAAACGAGCGCGTTCTACGACGAAGGCGAAGCCACCAAGGAGATGGAGCGGGTATTCGACATCTGCCACGGCTGCCGCCGCTGCGTCAGCCTGTGCCAGAGCTTCCCCACGCTGTTTGACCTGGTCGACGCCACCGAAGATGGTGAAGTGCATGGCGTGAAAAAAGAGGCCTACTGGAAGGTGGTGGACCAGTGCTACCTGTGCGACCTGTGCTTCATGACCAAGTGCCCGTACACGCCGCCGCACGAGTGGAATGTCGACTTTCCGCATTTGATGCTGCGTGCCAAGGCCATCAAGTTCAAGAAGGGCGAAGTCAAGGCCGGTGAGCGCTTCCTGGCCAGCACCGATGTGCATGGCAGCCTGGCCGGCATTCCGATCGTGGTGCAGGCCGTCAACGCCATCAACCGCACTCAAGTTGCGCGCCAGGTGATGGACAAGGCTTTGGGCGTGCACCCGCAGGCCTGGATGCCCGAACTGGCGACGCAGCGCTTTCGCTGGGGTGCGGCGGCCAGTGCGGCCACGCTGGTGACCAATGGCGAGCGCACGCCGGGCAAGGTGGCGGTGTTTGCCACCTGCTACGTGAACTACAACGAACCCGGCATCGGGCACGACTTGCTCAAGCTGCTGGCGCACAACGAAATCCCGTATGTGATCGTGGAAAAAGAAAGCTGCTGCGGCATGCCCAAGCTGGAACTGGGCGATCTGGACGCGGTGGCCAGCCACAAGGCGGCCAACATGCCGGTGCTGGCGCGCTATGCCAAGGAGGGTTACGCCATCGTCAGCGCCATTCCAAGTTGCACGCTGATGTTCAAGCAGGAACTGCCACTCATGTTCCCGGAATGCGCCGACACGCAGGCCGTGAAGGAGGCGATGTTCGACCCCTTCGAATACCTGATCGCGCGCCACAAAGACGGCTTGCTGAAGACCGATTTCAAGGCCGCACTTGGCCGCGTGAGCTATCACATACCGTGCCATGGCCGGGTGCAGAACATCGGGCGCAAAACCGAAGAAATGTTCAAGCTCATCGGCAGCAAGGTGGAAGTCAAGCTGACCACGGTGGAGCGCTGTTCGGGCCACGCCGGCACCTACGGCGTGAAGAGCGCCACGCACCTGGTGGCCATGAAAATCGGCAAGCCCGTGTTCAAGGCCATGGCCAATGGTGGGGCAGGGGATCAGCCCGACGTTATCAGCAGCGACTGCGCCCTGGCCGGCCACCACATCGCCCAGGGCATGGCGCAGGCCGGCCTGGCACCCAAGGCCCTGCAACACCCTTTGAGCCTGGTGCGCCGGGCCTATGGAATCTGACATGACGAACATCACCGCGAGCAGCCTGTTGACCCTTGAGGGTTACGCCAAGATCCGCAAGAGCAGCCGCGACGCCGCCATCGTGCACCGCCGCCTGCGCAGCGTGCAGTTAGGCGAGCATGTCACCTTGCAGTTTGAAGATGAGCAGACGATCCGCCGCCAGATTCAGGAGATGCTGCACATTGAAAAGATCTTCGACGAAGCCGGCATCCAGTCCGAGATCGAAGCCTATGCCGCGCTGGTGCCCGACGGCAGCAACTGGAAGGCCACGATGCTCATCGAGTACCCCGAGCCGGCCGAGCGCAAGCGCGAGCTGGCGCGGCTGATCGGCGTGGAGCGGCGGATGTTCGTGGAAGTGGAAGGCCAGCCGCGCAGCTTTGCCATCGCCGATGAAGACCTGGCGCGCGAGAACGACGAGAAGACCTCAGCGGTGCACTTCCTGCGCTTTGAATTCAACCCGGCGCAGCGCCAGGCGGTGCGCGCCGGCGCGGCGGTGAAGCTGGGTTGCGACCACACGCACTACCCGGCGCATGTGGTGATTTCGGCCGACACCCTGGCCAGCCTGGCGGGCGATTTACGTTGAGGCCAAAGTGGCTCAGGGATGCGGGTTGATTGCCCGGCCCAGGTAGTGCGGCAGGTGCTTGACCCGGTACACCGAGCACTCCCAGTTCGCGCGCATGCGGTGGCGCGCATCGCGCCCGTACTGGCGAAAGCGCAGCGCCCACTCCATCAGGTTGGGCTCGCCGGTGATGAGTGACAGCGCGGCCAATTGGCGCGCATGCACCCAGGTGTAGAACACACAAGACGGCGTGGCCGTGCGCGGGCTGGCCAGGTCGTACAGGCTGATGTGGCCGGTGTC
>JAYUHT010000250.1:0-5230 GCA_043766725.1 Burkholderiales bacterium
GGCCACGCACGTGCCTTATCGCGGCTCGGCGCCTTCGGTGGTGGGCCTGGTGGGCAACGAGGTGCAGTTCGCCTTTGGCGCGCTCTCGGCCTTTGAGCCGATGATCAAGGATGGCCGCGTGCGCGCCCTGGCCGTGACCACCGCGCAACGCTACGCCGCCATGCCCGAGCTGCCCACGGTGGCCGAGGAAGCCATGCCGGGGTTTGATGCCGACATCTGGTACGGCTTTGTCGTGCCCGCTGCCACACCGGCTGCCGTGGTGCAGAAGCTGAGCAAGGATTTGCAAACCGTGCTGGCGGATGCCGACCTGCAAGCCAAGCTGCGCGCCCGCGGCGTGGAGCCGGCGTATCTCGACGGCAAGCTAACGTCTGAGTTGATTCGCAAGGACGTGGCGCGCTGGCGCGACGTGGCCGAGCGCATCAAACTCAAACTCGATTGACCCTCGTTTCTCAAGCACTGGAACCCACCATGTCCGCAGTCGCACACGCCGTGCCCACTTACGAAGCCCTGGCCGCCGACATCAAGGCCCAGGGCATTGATACGGTGTTCGGTTTGATGAGCGACGACACCGCGCTGTTTGTGACCACGCTCGACGCCATGGGCGTGCGCTTCTACGGCGCGCGCCACGAGAACAATGCCGTGGCCATGGCCGAGGGGTATGCGGCGGCCACGGGCAAATTGGGCGTCGCCATCATTGGCCGTGGGCCGGCCACGGCCAACGCCATGCACGCCTCGGTCTACGCCAACCGCACGGGCAGCCCCGTGCTGCTGATCTACGGCTACATCGCCACGCCCCAGGCCTCGGGCAACAACTTGGGCCCAGACGGCAAGGCGTTCAATGCGCCGGGCGTGCTGGAAGCAGCGGGCATCCAGACCTTCGTCGCCAACCATTCCGCCACCGCCCAGCGCATCTTGGCGCAGGCCATGAGCTGGGCACAAGGTTCCCAACACGGCGGCCGCTGCGCCGCGTTGCTGTTGCCCACCAGCGTGCAGTTTGGTTTGATGGAACCCGCGGCGCCAACGGCCTGGCCCGTGCCTGCGGCCAAGCCGCTTCGAGCCCGCGCGCCCGCCATCGCCACCGCCGCGGCCTTGTTGCAGGCGAGCAAGAGGCCGCTGTTCATAGCAGGCCTTGGTGCACACCGCGCCGGTGCGAAAGAGGCGATTGAGAAGCTGGCGGATCAGAGTGGCGCGGTGCTGGCCGCCACACTCAAAGGAAAGGATCTGTTCCACGGCCACCCCTACAACCTGGGCCTGATCGGCTCGTATTCGCATGGCGCCGGCCGGCGCTTGATGGACCAGGCCGATTGCGTGCTGGTGTTCGGCGCCGGGCTGAACCAGCGCACCACGAGCTACGGCACATCCATCCCCGAAGGCGTGCCGCTGATCCATGTTGACAGCACGCGCGCCAACATCGGCCGCTGGTTCCATGCCGATGTGGCCCTGGTGGCCGATGCGCGCAGCGCGGCCGAGCAACTGCTCGCGGCCATCAAACCGAAGGATGCAGCGGACAAACCTTTCCACACCGAGGACAACCGCCGCCGGCTGGCTGACTTCGACTTGGCCAGCGAATTCGAGGCCGCCCACACGCCGCGCACGCTGGACCCACGCACGCTGGCCATGGCGCTGAACCGCTTGCTGCCGGCGCAGCGCAACGCGGTGTACGACTCGGGCAATTTTTTGCAAATCGTGCCCTACATCACCGGCCTGGGGCCGCAGCACTTCAAAGGCTCGCACGACTTTTCATCCATCGGCCTGGGCTTCGGCACGGCGATGGGTGTCGCCGTGGGCACGCCCGAGCGGCCCACCGTGCTGTTCGTGGGCGACGGTGGCTTTTTGATGAACCTGGGCGAGCTGGAAACCGTGGTGCGCGAAGACATCCCGCTGACCATCGTGGTGATGAACGACTGCGCCTACGGTGCGGAATTGCATTACCTGAGGATGCGCGACGCGCCGGTGGGCAAGTCGGTTTTCCTTGACGTCGACTTCGCGCCGATTGCCCAAGCGCTGGGCTTTCACACCGCCACCGTGCGCACGCTTGACGAGTTGCAGGCCATCGCCCCGCTGCTGCAAAAGCCCGACGGGCCCACACTGATCGACTGCAAGATCAACGCCGCGGTGATGGCGCCGTTCTTGCTCGAAACCGTCGAACACGAACGCCGGAAAGGCTGAAGCCCACCATGCGCACCGCCATCTGCCAACGCCTGGGCTGCGAGCTGCCCATTTTTGCGTTCTCGCATTGCCGAGATGTGATCGTTGAGGTCACCAAGGCCGGTGGCTTTGGCGTGCTGGGTGCTTCCACGGTGAGCCCCGAGCAGCTCGAAGCCGAGCTGCGCTGGATCGACGAACACGTGAACGGCCGGCCCTACGGCGTGGACGTGATCATCCCCACCACCTATGACGCGCAGGCTGAAGCGTCGATCGACGACTTGGCGCACTTGATCCCGCAGGCGCAGCGCGATTTCATCAACGCAATCTTGGCCAAAGAGGGCGTGCCCGAGCTGCCTGCGCATGAACGCGAGCGCGTGCACCAAGACATTGCCCGCGGCCGCGGCGGCATGACGCCCGAGGGCGCGCGCCGCCTGGTGCAAGTGGCCTTGCAGCACCCGCAGGTGCGCATGGTGGTGAGTGCGCTCGGTGCGCCGCCGCCTGATGTGGTGGCGCAATTGCGCGAACGCAACATCGTGATCGGCGCGCTGTGCGGCAAGCCGCAACATGCGGTGAAACAACGCGCAGCGGGCGTGGAAGTGATCATTGCCCAAGGCACCGAGGCCGGCGGCCACACCGGCGACATCGCCACCATGGTGTTGGTGCCTGACGTGGTGCGCGCCTGCGGGCCGGGCGTGGCCGTGTTGGCGGCCGGCGGCATCACGCACGGCAGCCAGGTGGCCGCGGCGCTGGCGCTGGGCGCACAAGGCGTGTGGTGCGGCACGCTGTGGCTGGGCACGCGCGAGAGCGAGCTGGAACCGTTCGAGCGCGAGGTGCTGTTCGCGGCCCGCGCCGAAGACGCCGTGCGCCGCCGCGCGCGCACGGGCAAACCGGTGCGCATGATCAAGAGCAAGTTGTCTGAGGCCTGGGAAGCGCCCGGCGCCCCGGCCTACCTGCCCACGCCGCTGCAAGGCATTCTTTACAACGAGGCGCATGCGCGCGTGGTGCGGGCGCAGCGCAAGGATCTGTACTCGTTCCCGGCCGGGCAATCGGTGGGCAGCCTGAAGGCCGAGACCACGGTGAAGGACGAAATGGTGCGCTTGCAGACCGAATACCTTGACGCCATGGAACGCTTGCTGGCGCTGCATGGTGCGACTTAACCGCCACAAGGACAGGACATGACAGACGAAGTCTTGGTCGAGCACGACAACGGGCTGGTGATCATCACCATCAACCGGCCGCAGGCGCGCAACGCGGTGAACCGCGCCGTGTCGTACGGCGTGTGCGAAGCCATTGACGAGATGGAACGACGCGATGACCTGCGCGCCGCCATCCTCACCGGCGCCGGCGGCAACTTCTGCACCGGCATGGATCTGAAAGCCTTTGCCGCTGGCGAGGTCACGCGCGTTGAAGGACGCGGCATTTTGGGCATCGTCAACTCACCGCCCAAGAAGCCGCTGATCGCCGCGGTGGAAGGCTACGCCCTGGCCGGTGGGTTTGAAGCCGTGCTGGCCTGCGACCTGCTGGTGGCATCACGCACGGCCGTGTTCGGCCTGCCCGAAGCCAAGCGCGGCCTGATGGCCGCGGCCGGTGGGCTGCTGCGGCTGCCGCGCAACATTCCGCAGCGCATTGCCATGGAAATGGCGCTCACGGGTGAGCATGTAACCGCTGAACGTCTGGAACGTTATGGCTTGATCAACCGCCTGGTCGAGCCCGGCCAGGCGCTGGCGGAAGCCAAGGCGCTGGCGCGGCTGATTCTGGCCAATGCACCCCTGTCGGTGCTGCGCAGCAAGCAGGTCATCACCGAACAGCGCGACTGGCCGCTTGACCAGATGTTCGCGCGCCAAGACGCGCTGCTGGGCGACTTTCGCGCCAGCCATGATGCCAAGGAAGGCGCACGCGCCTTCATCGAAAAACGAGCCCCCAACTGGAGTGGGACATGAACCCAAACCTCTTTGCGCGGCGGCCCGCCGCGCTCACCCGTCGCCACGTTTTGCAAGGCGGCGCGGCGCTGCTGGCTGGCACGGCTGCCGCAGCCTGGGCGCAGGGCAGCACACCCAATGCGGTGAAGCTGATCGTGGGCTTTCCGCCCGGCGGCTCGGGTGATTTGTTCGCGCGCATCCTGGCCGAACGCCTGCAAGGCGAGTTGCAGACGCCGGTGGTGGTGGAGAACCGTGCCGGCGGCGGCGGCCTCACCGCGGTGGCGGCGTTCCAGCGCGCCGCGCCCGACGGCTACACGCTGATGATGCACACCGGCTCCACCGCCATATCCGCGCCCATTTCACGCAAGGTGGCGCCCTACAACCCGGTGGAAGACTTCGCCTGGCTGGCGCTGCTTTCCAACGCGCCCTTCTTGATCGCCGTGAACCCGGCCTTGCCTGTGACTGATCTGAAAAGTTTGGTCAGCTACGCCAAGGCGCAAGGCGGCAAGTTGAGCTACGGCCACGCCGGCCTGGGCACCACCGTGCACCTGGCGGCCGAGCTGTTCAAGGAACGCGCCGGCATCGCCGTGGCCGACATCCCCTACGCCGGCAGCGGCCCGGCGTTGACCGACACCATCGGCGGCAACGTGGCCTTCATCGTTGAAACCTTCGGCACGCTGAACCCGCACCACAAGGCGGGCAAGCTGCGCATCGTGGGTGCACTGTCTGAAGCGCGCCTGCCCGAGTTGCCCGATGTGGGCACGGCGCGCGAAGCCGGGCTGGACGTGGTGGCCGGCACCTGCAACCTGCTTGCCGCGCCGCTGGGCACGCCACCGGCGCGCATGGCCACCCTGGCCGGCGCCGTGGCGCGCGTGATGGCGCGAGCCGATGTGCAGCAGCAGTTGCGCGACCTGGGCATCCACCCGGTGGTGGATTCCAACCCACAGCAGGCCCGCGCCTATGTGGCGCAGGAAGTGGCGCGCTGGACGCCGCTGGTGAAGAAGTTGGGTATTGCGTTATGAGCGGTATGCCCAGTCACTTGCCGCTTACCGGCGTGCGCGTGCTCAGCCTGGCTGAGCAGTACCCTGGCCCCTATGCCACGCTGCTGCTGGCTGACTTGGGCGCCGATGTGATCATGGTCGAGCGCCCCGGCACGGGCGACC
>JAYUHT010000251.1:0-5223 GCA_043766725.1 Burkholderiales bacterium
CATTCAGGGGTCACTGCGCGGCAAGGCCTTGCCGCAGGGGTTTTTTGCCTTTGGGGAAGTGGGCCTGGCGGGGGAAATTCGCCCGGCCCCGCGTGGGCAAGAGCGCTTGAAGGAAGCGGCGAAACTGGGCTTCAGCCATGCCGTGGTGCCCAAGGCCAATGCGCCACGCAAGCCCATCGAGGGCCTGACGCTGCATCTGGTGGACCGGGTGGAAGACGCGATGGCCGCGGTGCGTGAACTGCACTGAGCGCACCTGCATCAAGCAGGCACACGCGGCGCTACCGCAGGTGGCCCGCCAAGCCCTGTTCGCAGCGCACCAGCTTGCGCGCGCGTGCCTCGGCCAGGATCTGGCCGTTGTCTTTCAAGTGCTGGCGCGAAGTGGGCGGGTGATCGAGGTGAAACTGCAATGCCCGCCCGATGACCAGCTTCTTGCGCCGGCCGCTGTTGTGCAACCGAACAGTGACTTCCCAGTCCTCGCTGCCCCACCCCACAAAGGCTTCATTGAAGCCGTTCACGTCAAGCAAATCGGCGCGCCACATCGCCATGTTGCTGCCCAGCGCGCGGGCGCGGTGCGGGCCCAGCCGCTGGCGCCACACCAGCGGCAGCGGCCAGCGCAGGCCGTAGACGCTGCGCCACAACCAGCCGCGGCGCCACAGCGCCAGGCCGTGCACGTCAGCGGGTTCTACCTGCGACGAAAACGCCTCTTTGATTTGCGCGCGCTTGCCCTGCACCCAGAAGCCGGGCTCGGCCAGGCGTTCGTGATCCGCCACAAAATCGCGGTGCGGCAGGCAATCACCATCCGTGAGGATGAGGTAGTCCGCCGCGCTGGCAGCGATGCCCATGTTCAGGATGCGGCTGCGCCGGTAGCCGGCGTTCTCTTGCCACACGTGGTGCACCCTGAATCGCCCGGCAGCGGCCCAGCGCTGAACCACATCGCGCGTGCGCTCATCGGAGCCGTCGTCGGCCACCACCACTTCGTCGGGCAGGCGCGCTTGCAGCGCGTAACCCTCCAGCACGCGGTCGAGCACTGCGGGGGTTTGATAGGTCGTCATGACCACGGCTATTCGCATCGGCGTCGAGCTCATGAGTAAATGTCGCTTGGCTACTTTGCTCATGCCCCTCGGGGGGTCTGGCGCGAAGCGACAGGTTCGGGGGCTGTTTCGGGCTGAACATGCTGCCCTGGTGGCCGGGCAATCCCGTGCAGGTGACGGCAGCGTTTCGGCAATCATGCCTGTACACAAGAGGAGAACAGCTTGAGTGCTATTTTGGGCTGGTCATTGGCGCTGACCGCATTTGCCGTGGGGGGTTATCTCTACGGTTGGCGAGGCTTGGCTCTGGCCCTGACCGTGGTGGCGTTCTGGCTCTTGCTGCAATTCAGCCGCAGCCTGCGTGTGTTGAGACGCGCCGGGGCCAACCCGGTAGGGCATGTGCCCAGCGCCGTGATGCTAGTCACCCAACTGAGCGCCGGGATGACGCTGATGCAGGTCATCAACCTGACGGCCAGCCTCGGGCGCAAGCTGGCCGAGGCGCCAGAAACCTGGGGCTGGGAAGACCCGGGCGGAGCAAAGGCGGAACTGGTGTTCGAGGCGGCGAAGCTTGCGCGCTGGAGCGTGAGCCGTCCTGACTGAGCAGCCAGGTGGCGCACAAACAGAAAGCCCCGCCTGAGCGGGGCTTTCTAGTTCAATGCAGGAGCTTCGAGAATCAAGCGGCCTAGGCCTTGCGGCGGCGAGCCATGAAGCCCACGGCAGCCAAACCGGCCAGCATGAGGGCATAGGTCTCGGGCTCGGGAATTCCGGGCACCACGCCGCCAGCGGTGGAGTACAGCCAAATGTTCGATGAGCCGCCCGGGTTTTGCGCCAGGAAGTTGTAGCTGCCGTCCCACGTTGCCGAGTTGATCTGCACGCCATAAATGGCGGTTTGACCGCCACCCGCACCACCACCCCAATGGATGCCGATGACCGTGAAGCCGTTTTCAACAATGCCGGCGAAAGACGCCGTGGCAGCGCCGTTCAAAGGCGAAATGATCCGAGCGGCTGGCTGCGGGGTGACGCTGCCAAGGGGAACCGACACCCCGAAGAGGACGCCGTAGGCAGTGTTGATGTTGGTTTCAACGAAATCGGTGGCCGGGGAATTGTTGAGGACGTTGCCCTCGTAGTAGCCCAGGCAGCTCTGCACCGTCAAGCCGACTTCATTGCTGACTGCGAATGGGACGCAAGTTTGAGCTTGTGCCGAGACCGACATCAGCGCCATGGTTGCGGCGGCAGCGGCTGCCTTCAATACAAATTTCATCAGTTGACTCCTTAGGGTAAGTGGTAAGGGGCAGTCCACTCACGGTTACCACTGCCTTGCACGAATTGTCACCAGCGTTTCTCAGCTCAACAAGGGCGCCAGACCCCCCATTCACGGGGCAATTTGTGTCCAAATGCACGCCCCGTAGAATCCGCCGGCCCTTTGTAAACCCTGCTGGGAGAGCGTTTGATGTCGATGTCCGACCGTGACGGCAAGATCTGGATGGACGGCCAACTGGTCGATTGGCGCGACGCCAAAATTCATGTGCTCAGCCACACGCTGCATTACGGCTGCGGGGCGTTTGAAGGAGTGCGTGCTTACAACACAGTGAAAGGCACGGCCATTTTCCGCCTGCGTGAGCACACCGAGCGCCTGTTCAACAGCGCCCAGATCCTGCGCATGAAGATCCCCTTCACGCCGGCCGAGGTGATGGCCGCGCAGTGCGAGGTGGTGCGGGTGAACAAGCTGGAAAGTTGTTACCTGCGGCCGCTGACCTGGATCGGTGACGAAAAGCTCGGCGTCAACCCTAAAGGTAACACCATCCATCTGATGATCGCCGCCTGGCCCTGGGGGGCTTACCTGGGTGAAGAAGGCCTGAAGCGTGGCATCCGGGTCAAGACCAGCAGCTACACGCGCCATCACGTGAACATCACCATGACCCAGGCCAAGGCGGTGAGCAACTACACCAATTCGATCCTGGCCAACATGGAAGCCACGGAAGACGGCTACGACGAGGCCTTGCTGCTCGATGCCAGCGGCTTTGTCAGCGAAGGCGCAGGCGAGAACATCTTCGTCATCAAGGGTGGCGTGGTCTACACGCCCGACCTTTCCGCCGGTGCGCTCAACGGCATCACCCGCGGCACGGTGTTTGCGATCTGCCAAGACCTGGGCTTGAAGCTGGTGGAAAAGCGCATCACTCGCGATGAGGTCTACATCAGCGACGAAGCCTGTTTCACCGGCACCGCGGCCGAGGTCACGCCGATCCGCGAACTCGACCGCATCGAGATCGGCCAAGGCAGCCGCGGGCCGCTGACCGAGCGCATCCAGGCCGCGTTCTTCGACATCGTCAACGGCCGCAACCCCAAGTACGCCGAGTGGCTGAGCAAGGTCTGAACGGAAGCATGATGAGCACAGAAGTTGCCACCGTTGAGGTCAGCGCCAAAGACTTGCAAGGCCCGGGCGTGGTGTTCTGCCCCAACCCGGCCATGCCGCTGTGGAGCAACCACCCGCGCGTGTTCATCGACGTGGCCACCGCCGGCGCAGGCAAGTGCCCGTATTGCGGCACCGTGTATCGCCTCAAGGCCGGCGAGCGCGTGGCTGGCGCGCATTGAGATGTGCGCCCCAAGCCGCCCAGGGCCGGCCGCCCGCGGGGATCAAGGAAAGTGGCAAAGCCACATTTCCTCGTGAGCACACAGTGAGCCGCGGCAGCGTCATGCCGCAAGCGCCGGAATTCGTCCTCACCCTGGCCTGCCGCGATGCCAAAGGCATCGTCCATGCCGTCTCAGGCCTGCTGTTCCAGGCCGGCTGCAACATCATCGATTCGCAGCAGTTCGGCGACCTGGCCGGCCCGCAGGCCACGGGCCTGTTCTTCATGCGTGTGCACTTCGAGGCGCCCGCCCACCTGGCCGAGCGCGCCGCGCTGAGGGTGCTGTTCGAGCACACGCGCCAGCATTTCGGCATGAACCTGAACCTGTACGCCGTGGCGCAACGCCCGCGTGTGCTGCTGATGGTGAGCCAGCACGGCCACTGCCTGAACGACCTGCTGTACCGCTGGCGCAGCGGCGCCCTGGCCGCTGACGTGGTGGGCATTGCCAGCAACCACACCACGTTTGCCGAGCTGGCGCAAAGCGATGGCCTGCCGTTCCACCACCTGCCGGTGCCCGCCGGCGCCGATGCCGCGGTCAAGCAAACCCAAGAGCAAGCCGTGCTTGATCTGATAGAAAGAGACCAGGTCGACCTGGTCGTGCTGGCGCGCTACATGCAAATCCTGAGTGGCGGCTTTTGTGAAACGTTAAGTGGGCGTGTCATCAACATTCACCACAGCTTCCTGCCCAGTTTCAAAGGCGCCAACCCCTATGCGCAGGCGCATGCACGCGGCGTGAAGATCATCGGCGCCACGGCTCACTACGTGACCAGTGATCTGGACGAAGGCCCGATCATCGAGCAAGACGTGGAGCGGGTGGATCACTCGCTTTCGGCGGCCGACCTCACCGCCGTGGGCCGCGACATCGAATGCCGCGTGCTGGCGCGAGCCGTGCACTGGCATGTGCAGCGCCGCGTGCTGCTGAACGGCCACCGCACCGTGGTGTTTCGCTGAACGCGGGTTGGCAACATGGCCCGCCGCCAGCCACCGCCCGCCGCGTTACACGGCACACCTGACGAGGTGGAAGCGCAGTTCTACGAAGGCCTGCAACAAGGCAAGCTCGACCAGGTGATGGCCGCCTGGGCCGACGACGACGAGATCGCCTGCGTGCACCCCGGCGGCGCTCGCCTGATCGGCACGGCGGCGGTGCGCGCCGGCTTCGAAGCCATCCTGGCCCAGGGCAACTTGGCGTTGGAGCCGTTGCGCGTGCGGCGGCTGCATACACTGGGCTGTGCCGTGCACCATGTGGCCGAGCGCATCAGCGCCAACACGCCCGACGGGCCGCAATCGGCCTGGGTCTGGGCCACCAACGTCTACGTCAAGACGCCGCAGGGCTGGCGCATGGTGGCCCACCATGCCAGCCCGGCGGGTGTGGCCGAGCCTCATGACGACGGCAACGAGGCCGTGCTGCATTGATCTCGGGACAGGCGGCTGCACTGGCCATGGAACAGTTTCGCGCACCGCGCTGGCAGCTCGGCGGCAACGTGCAGACCATCTGGCCGGCCCTGGCCTCGCGCCGCCACCTCGGCGCGGCGCCACCGTTCACGCGCGAACGCTGGGCCACGCCCGAC
>JAYUHT010000252.1:0-5209 GCA_043766725.1 Burkholderiales bacterium
AAAACGCCTGCCTAGAATCCGCCGCCATGGCCACCAAGCAAGGCGTTTACGCAGAGAGTTCGATCCGTGTCCTGAAGGGCCTGGAGCCCGTGCGCCAGCGCCCCGGCATGTACACCCGCACTGACAACCCGTTGCACGTGGTGCAGGAGGTGATCGACAACGCCGCCGATGAATGCCGGGCCGGGCACGGTGCGCGCATCGCGCTCACGCTGCACGGCGATGGCGCGGTGAGTGTGGACGACGAAGGCCGCGGCATCCCCTTCGGCCTGCACCCCGAAGAAGGCGTGTCGGTGCTCGAAATCGTCTACACCCGGCTGCACGCCGGCGGCAAGTTCGACAAAGGCGGCGCCTCGGCGTACAGCTTCTCGGGCGGCTTGCACGGCGTGGGCGTGAGCGTGACGAATGCCTTGGCCAAGCGGCTGGAAGTGACGGTCTGGCGCGAAGGCCAGGTGGCCAGCCTGGTATTCGCGGGCGGTGATGTGGTCGAGCCGTTGAAGCTGCGCAAGCCCACCGCGGGCGAACGCAAGCAAGGCACGCGGGTTCGCGTCTGGCCCGACGCCAAATACTTCGATTCACCCGACTTGCCGCGGCACGACCTGACCCACCTGCTGCGCAGCAAGGCCGTGCTGCTGCCGGGCGTGAGCGTCACCTTAACGATTGAAAAGACTGGCGAGACCCAAACCTGGGCCTACCAGGGCGGGCTGCGTGACTATCTAAGCCAAGGCCTGGTCGCCGACCCGGTGCTGCCGTTGATTGAAGGTGCGCAATACGCCAGTGGCAACGAAACCGAAAACTTTGCCGAAGGCGAGGGCGCGGCCTGGGTGCTGGCCTTCACCGCTGAAGGCGCGGTGCTGCGCGAAAGTTACGTCAACCTGATTCCCACCGTGGCCGGTGGCACGCATGAATCGGGCTTGAAAGATGGCCTGTTCACGGCGGTGAAGGGCTTCATCGACCTGCACTCGCTGCTGCCCAAGGGCGTGAAGCTGATGCCCGAAGACGTGTTCTCGCGCGCCAGCTTCGTCCTCTCAGCTAAGGTGTTAGACCCGCAGTTCCAGGGCCAGATCAAGGAAAGGCTGAACAGCCGCGACGCGCTGCGCCTCGTTTCAGCCTACGTGCGCCCGGCGCTGGAGCTGTGGCTGAGCCAGCATGTCGAGCATGGCAAGAGGCTGGCGGAATTGGCCATCTCACAGGCGCAAACGCGCCAGCGCGCAGCGCAGAAGGTGGAAAAGCGCAAGGGCTCGGGCGTGGCCGTGCTGCCGGGCAAGCTGACTGATTGCGAAAGCCGCGATGTCGCAATCAACGAGCTGTTTTTGGTGGAAGGTGACTCCGCCGGCGGCAGCGCCAAGATGGGCCGCGACAAGGAAACGCAAGCCGTGCTGCCGCTGCGCGGCAAGGTGCTCAACGCCTGGGAAGTGGAGCGCGACCGCATCTTTGCCAACAACGAAATTCACGACATGGCGGTGGCCATCGGCATCGACCCGCATGGTGTGAACGACACGCCCGACTTTTCCGGCCTGCGCTACGGCAAGGTGTGCATCCTGAGCGATGCTGACGTGGATGGTTCGCATATCCAGGTGCTGCTCATCACGCTGTTCTTTCGCCACTTCCCCAAGCTCATCGAGCGCGGCCATGTGTATGTCGCCAAGCCGCCGCTGTTTCGCGTGGACGCGCCCGCGCGCGGCAAGAAGCCGGCGGCCAAGATCTATGCGCTCGATGATGGTGAACTGCATTCCACGCTTGACAAGCTGCGCAAGGAAGGCGCGCGCGCTGACTCATGGACCATCAGCCGCTTCAAGGGCCTGGGCGAGATGAACGCCGAGCAGTTGTGGGAAACCACGCTCAACCCTGAAACGCGGCGGCTGTTGCCGCTGGCCTATGGCGAGCTTGATTTCGCAGCCACCACCTTGGCGTTGACCAAGCTCATGGGCAAGGGCGAAGCCGCGGCGCGGCGCGAATTGATGGAGCTGCATGGCGACGAGGTGGAAGTGGATGTCTGAGGCCGCCTTGCCCGCGGCCGCGGCAGCGCCGCTGCGCCTGCGCCCCACCATGCTGTCGGACCTGGCCTTCGTGCAGACGGTGGAAACCGATGCGCGCAACCTGCCGTTCATCACGCCATGGGAGCGCACGCAGCATGAAGGCGCGGTGCGCATTCCGGACTTTCGCCACTTCATCGTTGAAGCCGGCGCGGCCTATGAACGCAGCGGTTTCATCATCCTGCAAGGCTGCCGCAACCAGCACGGCAGCGTGGAGTTGAAGCGCATCGTGCTGCAAGACAAGGGCCAGGGCCTGGGCCGGCGTTGCGTGCGGCTGCTCAAGCACATGGCTTTCAGCGACTTGCATGCGCACCGCTTTTGGCTCGACGTGAAGCAGCTCAACACGCGTGCGCTGGCGTTGTATGCCAGTGAAGGGTTCGTGGAAGAAGGGCGCTTGCGCGAAAGCGTGCGCCTGCGAGGTGAAGGCGCCGACGGCTACGACTCGCTGGTGGTGATGAGCCTGCTCGACCGCGAATACCAGGCCCGGGTGGCGCTGGGTTTGGAAGTTTGTTAAAGGGAGTCGCGCGATGCAAAGCACCATGATGAACGTGCCCTTGTCGGTGAACGGCTTGCTCGAACGCGCGGGCAAGCTTTTCGGCGGCAACGAGATCGTCTCGCGCCTGCCCGACAAGAGCCTGGTGCGCCACAGCTATGCGCAGTTCTACCAACGCACACGCGCGCTGGCCGCGGGCTTGCAGGCGCTGGGTTTGAACAAGGGTGACCGCGTGGCCACGCTGTGCTGGAACCACCATGCGCACCTGGAAGCCTACTTCGGCATCCCGGCCGCGGGCGGCGTGATGCACACCTTGAACCTGCGCCTGGCGGCTGAAGAAATTGGCTGGATCGCGGGTGACGCGCAAGACCGCTTTCTCATCATCGACGACATCTTGCTGCCGCTGTACCGGCAGTTCGCACATCTGCACACTTTCGAGAAGGTGTTCGTGTTCCCGTTTTCGGGTGCGCCGGTTGCGGCTGATCTCGACAGTTATGAAACGCTGTTGACGAACGCCGATGGCGCCGCATTTGAATACGCGGCGCACGACGAAACCGACCCCATTTCGATGTGCTACACCTCGGGCACCACCGGGCGGCCCAAGGGCGTGGCGTACTCGCACCGCAGCACCGTGCTGCACACCCTGGTGGCCAGCCTGGGCGACTACTGGGGCCTGCGCGGGGCGGACACGGTGCTGGCCGTGACACCCATGTTCCACGCCAACTGCTGGGGCATGCCCTATGGCGCGGTGATGATGGGCGCCAAGCTCGTCTTCCCCGGCCCGCACTTGCACCCCGATGACTTGCTCGATTTGATGCAACTTGAACCACCCACCTTGAGCCTGGGCGTGCCGACGATTTGGCTGTCGATGATCCAGCTCTATGAACGTGCACTGGTTGAGCAACCCGGGCGCTGGAAGCTGCCCGCGGGCATGCGTTCCCTGGTGGGTGGTGCGGCGGTGCCGGAATCCTTGATCCGCGCCTTTCACAAGCATGGCGTGTGGCTGCTGCAGGTCTGGGGCATGACCGAGACCTCGCCCGTGGCCACCATCTCCTACCCGCGCGCGGAATTGCGTGATGCCGACATGAACGAGCGCTACCGCCGCGCCAGCCTGGCCGGCGTGCCCGTGCCGCTGGTGGACATTCGCTTGCAGAGCGAAGACGGCGGCATCGCGCCGTGGGATGGCCGCACCATGGGCGAGGTGCAAGTGCGCGGCCCCTACATCACCGGCAGCTACCACGAGGTGCCTGTGACCGAAGAGAAGTTCACTGCCGACGGCTGGCTGCGCACGGGAGATGTGGGCAGCATGGACGAGCTGGCCTTTTTGCGCATCACCGACCGCACCAAGGACCTGATCAAGAGCGGCGGCGAGTGGATCAGTTCGGTGGACATGGAGAACGCCCTCATGGCGCACGGCGCCGTGGCCGAGGCTGCGGTGATCGCGATCCCCGATGAGAAGTGGAGCGAGCGGCCGCTGGCCTGTGTGGTGTTCAAGCCGGGCCAAAGCGCCACGCCGGCGCAACTGGCTGAACACTTGTTGACGGCGCACGGCTTTGCCAAGTGGCAACTGCCCGATCGCTTTGAAGTGATTGACGCCATTCCGCGCACCAGCACCGGCAAGTTCTGGAAGCTGAAATTGCGCGAGCGCTTTCCGCGCTGAGTGCGGCCGCAGCGGAGTTGAGCATGTTGGACATGACGGTCATCGACGACTACCAGGCCCTGATCGCCGGCCTGCTCAGCCAGGGCGCGCCCATGAATGCGGCGCAGGTACAGGGCTTGAGTTCGGCCGTTGCGGTGGCGCCGGTGTTCATTCGCCCACCGGCGTGGCTGAGCCGCATCTGGGACGCAACGGGCGGCGATCAACCCCCTGCGTTCGAAGATGGCGACCAGTTCCAGCATGCCCTGGACTTGGTGCAACGCATCTACAACGACACCGTCGCCAGCCTGGGGCCCACCAGGAACTTGAACCTGCGCCTGCATTACCGCCACCGCACCGATTGCACCGTGCACGACTTTTGTCGTGGCTTCTTGGTGGGGCTGGAGTTGGCACAAGAGGCCTGGGCCGAGTTGCGCCAGCAGCGCCCCCAGTGGTTTGCACCGTTCGAGCAACTCGCCCGCGGTGAGCCTGTGCCCAACGCTGACTACACCGTGCTGGTGTTGCTGCTGCGTCTGGCTGACCATTCGCATGGCGAGGGCAAGCAGGCTGAGTTGGTGTTCAGGCCCGACACGCCGGCAGATGCGGTGTGGCCGCTCATCAAGCCCGAACTTGAAGAGCTCTTGCCCAGTTTCCCCTTTGCCGCGGTGGCACTGGCCGAGCGCCACCGCGAGCTGGTCGCGCCCCATTTGGTCGAAGTCTTGTACGAGGTGCTGGCCGACCCGCAGGCTTTTACCGACGACCTGTACATGCTGCACCAGTACGCCGCGGCGCTGTTGGGCCAGTGGCGCGACGCGCGCGGCTTTGCGCCGCTGCTGGCCATGGCTCGTGTTGACGAGGCGACGCTCGAAGCGCTATGGGGCGAGTCGATCGACACCATTTATGTGCGCGCCTTGGCCAGCACCTGCCCGGGCGATATTCAGCCGCTGCGCGAACTGGCGCTGAATGCGGCGCTGCCAACGTCAATGCGGCTGGCGATGATGCGGGCGTGGAAGATTCGGGTGTTGCAAGGCGACGCCGATTTGGCCG
>JAYUHT010000253.1:0-5206 GCA_043766725.1 Burkholderiales bacterium
AGTTTGTGCGCCAACGGCCGCGCAGCCATTCAACCAACGAGGAGCCCCTGCGATGAAGAGATTGCATTCACGAGCCGGCCTTTGCGCCCTGGTCGCTACCACCCTTGGTGCGGCTTGTGGCCTGGCCGCGGCCGATGACAGTGAACGCGGCGGCTCGCGCCATGCCCGCCTGCCCCAACTCAGCCCAGCGCACCCAGCCGCCCTGGCCGGCACCTGCGAGGCCTTGGCTGCCGGGCTGGCAAGCTTGCCCAACACCGCCATCACCGCTACCACCTCGGTGGCCGCGGGCACGCTCAGCGTGGCCGGCCAGCCCGTGCCGGCGCATTGCCTGGTCAGCGGCAAGATGCACCAGCGCGTCAGCCCCGTGGATGGCAAGACCTACGCCATCGCGTTTGAGATGCGCCTGCCCCGGGCCTGGAACGGCCGCTTCTTCCACCAGGGCAACGGCGGCATCGACGGCGCCGTGGTCACCGCCCAGGCCAGCTTTGGCGGCGGGCCCCTCACCAGCGCCTTGCTGCAAGGTTTTGCCGTGCTCAGCTCGGACGCCGGCCACAGCAATGCGCAGGGTGGGCCGGCCTTCGGCTTCGACCCGCAAGCCCGGCTCGACTACGGCTACCAGGCCGTGGCCAAGCTCACCCCCATGGCCAAACAAGTCATTGCAGCGGCCTACGGCAAAGGGCCTGATCGCAGCTACTTCGGCGGCTGCTCGAACGGCGGGCGCCACACGCTCATCGCCGCGGCGCGCTACAGCGCCGACTATGACGGCTTCCTGGCCGGCGCCCCCGGCTACAACCTGCCGCTGGCCGCGCTGGCCAACATCTTCGGCGCCCAGCGCTATGCCACGGTGGCCACCGGCGACCCCAGCACCCCGCCGGGTTTGGAAACCGCCTTCACCACCGCCGAGCGCAAGATGCTGGGAGCGGCTGTTCTGGAACGTTGCGACGCGCTCGACGGCGTGGTCGATGGCCTGATTCAAGACACCCGGGCCTGCCAGGCCAAGTTCAAGCTGATGCGCGACGTGCCCACCTGCGCCGGCGCGCGCGACGGCACCTGCTTGAGCCAGGCGCAGAAGCTGGCCATCGCGCCCATCTTCCACGGCGCCACCACCAGCAATGGCGAGCGCTTCTACACCGGCTTCCCGTATGACAGCGGCATTGGCGGCAACGGCATTCCTTTCTGGGAATTCACGGCACCGTTGGTGCTTGATTCAGGTGCGGTGGGCGTGATCTTCAAGGTGCCACCGTCGCCGGCGGCGCTCAGCAACGGCCCGGCGTTTGCGCTCACCAGCAACATCGACACGCTGCTGGCCCAGCTCTACGCCACTGACGCCACCTACACCGAAGCGGCCATGAGCTTCATGACGCCGCCCGATGTGAAGGACTTGTCAGACCTGCGCCGCCGCGGCGCCAAAGTGATGGTCTATCACGGCGTGAGCGACCCGATCTTCTCGGTCGCCGACACGGAAAAGTGGTACCACGGCATCGACCATCACAGCGGCGGCTCGGCCACTGAATTTGCGCGCCTGTATCGCATTCCCGGCATGGGCCATTGCTCGGGCGGCCCGGCTACCGACCAGGCCGATTTCCTCTCGCCCTTGGTGGCGTGGGTTGAAAAAGGCGTGGCCCCGTCCAGCATCGTGGCCAGCGCGCGCGGAGCGGGCAACGCCGGTGGGGTGAACGCCGAAGTGCCGGCTGGCTGGGCCGCCAACCGCACACGTCCGCTGTGCCCTTACCCAACTGTGGCGCAGTACAAGGGAACGGGCAGCATCGAGGTGGCGAGCAGCTTTGCCTGCCGCGCGCCGCATGGCCACGGCCATCACGGCCACGATCACCATCACGGCCATCGACTTGACTGAAGCTTGAAGGCTGGGCCGGCGCTGCGCCAACGGCGCCGGCGCAGCCGGGGCCTGATCAGCCTGTTTCACCGCGGCCGAGCATGCGCCCGGCGCGGGCCAGCACCTGAGGCTCGGCGCCATCACCGCGGTACGCCAATTCACCATTGACGAAGACCATGTTTATGCCGGCGCTGGCGCTGATGGGGGCTTCGAACGTGGCGGTGTCGGCGATGCTTTCGGGGTCGAAGACGACCACATCGGCGAAGGCGCCGGGCTTGAGCACACCGCGGTTAACGATTCGAAAATGCCGCGCCGTCAAGCCCGTCATCTTGTGCACCGCCTGCTCCAGCGTGAACAGGCGGCGCTGCCGCCAGTAGCGTGCCAGCACGCGCGGGAAGGCGCCCCACAGGCGTGGGTGGGGGTGGCGGTCGTGCGGCAGGCCGTCGCTGCCAATCATGGCCAGCGGGTGCGCGATGACGCGCTCCACATCGTCTTCATGCATTTGAAAGTAGCAGGCGCCGCCGGGCTGCAGGCGTCGACAGGCTTCTTGCTGATCAACACCCCACTCGTCGGCAATGGCCGCCAGCATGCGGCCGGCGAGTTCAGGGTGCGGCTCGCTGAAAGTGAGCAGCACGTCGATCACGCCGTCAACCAAGTCTTCGCGCAGCACGGTGGAGCCGGCGGTGTAGGGGTAAACATCCATGGCCACGCTTTGCCGTTTGGTCAGGCCTTCGATCAGCGGCAGCGTTTCGGCCGTGCGGCCCCAGTTGGCCGGGCCGGCACATTTGTGGTGCGAAATGATGAGCGGCACGCCGGCGGCAAAGGCGCTGTCGCCAGCCTCGTGCAGCGCCTCGATGATGCTGGCCATTTCGCTGCGCAAGTGGCTGGTGTAGACGCCGCCATGGCGCGCCACCACGCGCGCCAGCGCCACCACTTCACTGGCCGGCGCGGCAAAGGCTTGTTCGTAAAACAGGCCGCTTGACAGGCCGATGGCGCCCGCGGCCAGGCTGGCGTCGAGCAGCGCGCACATGGCGGCCAGTTCGCCTTCATTGGCGGCGCGGGCCAGCTCGCTCACGCAGGCATAGCGCAGCGTGGTGTGGCCCACCAGCGCGGCCACGTTGAACGCCGGTTGCGCCGCGCGCACGGCAGCGGCATAGGCCTGGAAACTGGCATGCTGGAACGAGCCGGCGCCCAGCAAACTCAGTGGCGGGCCGGCGCGTTCGGTGGCGTAAGGCGCAAGCGATATGCCGCAGTTGCCGGCCACCACGGTGGTAATGCCTTGCGACAGCTTGGGCAGCGCCTGCGGGGCATGCAGCACCAGGGCGTCGTCGTGCGTGTGGGCGTCGATGAAGCCGGGGGCGATGACCTGGCCGCGGCAATCGAGCACCCGCGTGGCGGGGTCTGGATCGCGTTCGTGAAGGCCTGCACCGAGTTGAGCAATGCGCTCGCCCTCAAGCAACACATCGCCCACCCACGACGGGCCACCGCTGCCGTCAACGATCAGGCCACCTTGCAGCAAAGTGCGTTGCATGGGCGCGCTCAGAAGAAGATACGCACCGCGTCACTCACGCGGTAGTCGGCTTCAACAATGGGCATCCACTGCCACTTGTCAAACGTTGTACAAGGGTGCGAAATGCCCAAGCCCACGCGCTCGCCCACTTGCGGTGCCTGGCCGGCGTCGGTCTCATCCCAGCACAAGTGGGCGTGTTGATCGTTCAACGCGGTGATCTTCCAGCTTGCCGGCACGGCCAGCGCTTGCAGGCTGCCGCGGCGCGCGCGTGCGATGGGTGTGGGCAAGGCCACGTCGAACGACACGTCGCGCCGGCCGGCCGTGAGCAGGGCCAGGCCGGGCTCGGGGCAACTCTGCACCAGCGTCCACACTTCCAGCGCGGGCTGCAAGCTGCTGTTCAGCGCGCAACCCAAGCGCTGCTCCACCGCGTTCACCAGGCGCTTGTAATGGCCGTGGTCATGCGTCACATAGCAGCCTGAACGCAGCAGGCCGCGCACCGGCTTGTTCAGTGCCAGCTTCAGGCCCGGCACCACCAGGTCGAAGATGCCCGAGCCGCCGGCTGAGAGCAACACCTCGTCGCCTGCAAACCAGCCTTGCTCGGCGCAGTGGCGGGCCACGGCCTCAACGCGCTTCATCAACGCTTGTGCGTAAGGGATGTCAGTGTCATCGCGCCCCTGCGCGGCCAGGCCTTCGTAGCATTCAATGCCCACCAGGCACACGGCAGCGCTGGCGTGCAGGGCTTGCGCCAGGGCCAGCGCCTGCTCGTGGCTGCGGCAGCCGGTGCGGCCACCGGGCACGCCCACTTCGAGCATCACCTGGAACGTTGATGCATCGGGGTGCCGCAGCGCCCAGCCTTCAATCAAAGCCAGTTGCGCTAGCGAATCCACCAGAAACACCACGCGCAGCCCGGCGTGCTGCACGAGCAAACGCTGGAGCGCGGCCAGATCTGCGTCGCCCACCACCTGGTTGGCGATGAGCGCACGCCGCACGCCGCTGTGCACGCCCACGGCGAGCTGTGTGACCGTAGCAAACGTCATGCCCCAGGCCCCCGCTTCAAGCTGGCGCGCGAAGAGCTGCGGCGACATGGTGGTTTTGCCATGCGGCGCCAGGCTCAGGCCCCAGCTTTGCGCTTGCCGCTGCATCCAGGCCAGGTTGTGCTCCAGCGCCTCGCGCTTCAACACCGCCACCGGCAGTGGCAAGTCGCCGGCCAGCACATTCCAGCTCATCTGCGCCACGTCAGCGCAGCGCATGGCGGCGCGGCCATGGGGGTAGCCCTTCATGCCGGCTGGCAGCACATCGTTCGGCAGGGTCATCAAAGCGCCTTTCGTAACCGGGGGTCCAACAGGTCACGCACGCCATCGCCCAGCAGTTGCAGTGAAAGCGCGGTGATGATGATGGCCAGGCCCGGAAACGCCACCACCCAGAACGCCTGGTGCGCATGCTGCTGGCTGCCGGCCACCATGGCGCCCCATGTCGGCACTTCGGGCGGCACACCTACGCCCAGAAACGACAGGCCGGCCTCGGCCAAAATCGCATAGGCAAAAATGAACGAGCCTTGCACCAATATCGGCGACATCAAGTTCGGCAACACATGGCGCCACAAGATGCGCCAGGGGTGCATGCCCAGCGCGCGCGCGGCTTCCACAAACAGCAGCTCGCGCAGCACGAGGGTGGAAGCCCGCACCACGCGCGCCACGCGCGGCGCGTAGACCAGCGCCAGCGCACCCACCACGTTGGCCAGCGAGCTGCCCAAAATGGCCACCAGGGCGATGGCGAGCAAGATGTCGGGGAAGGCCATCATGGCGTCCACCAGGCGCATGAGCGGTGCGTCAAGACGTTTGAAGTAACCGGCTGCCAGGCCC
>JAYUHT010000254.1:0-32993 GCA_043766725.1 Burkholderiales bacterium
GGGCAAGTTCTTCGGCGGCGTGCTCGATTTGCGCGAAGACCGCATGCGCGTGTTTTCACCCGGCGAAGACCGCGCCCATGGCGCTGACGACATCATCGAAGGCCTGGCCAACCCCGCCCTGCACGCGCGCTTCGGCGCACCGTTCGAGCAGGCCACGGGCGAGGTGGAACTGCTGCGCGATGCCTCGCCGGCGTTCGATGAAACCGAATTCCGCGCCGGCCGGCAAACGCCGATGTTCTTCGGCTCGGCGATCAACAACTTCGGCGTCAAGGAAGTGCTGGACGCGCTGGTCGACCTGGCACCCAGCCCCGGCGCGCGGCCGGCGCTGCAACGCACGGTGCTGCCCGAAGAGCCCAAGTTCAGCGGCGTGGTGTTCAAGATCCAGGCCAACATGGACCCGGCGCACCGCGACCGCATCGCCTTCCTGCGCGTGGCCTCGGGTCACTTCGAGCGCGGCATGAAATTGAAGGTCACGCGCTCGGGCAAGGAACTCAAGCCGAACACGGTGGTGAGCTTTCTTTCGCAACGGCGTGAACTGCTTGATGAAGCCTTTGCCGGCGACATCATCGGCATTCCCAACCATGGCGTGCTGCAACTCGGCGACACGCTCACCGAGGGCGAGGCCTTGCAGTTCACTGGCCTGCCGTTCTTCGCGCCCGAACTCTTTCGCAGCGTCGAAATCGCCGACCCGCTGAAGACCAAGCAATTGCGCGCCGGCCTGACGCAACTGGGCGAAGAAGGTGCGATCCAGGTCTTTCGCCCGCATGCCGGCTCAACGCTGCTGTTAGGCGCGGTGGGCCAGTTGCAGTTTGATGTGGTGGCGCACCGGCTGGAACATGAATACGGCGTGAAGGCACGCATCCAGCCGGCGCGCTACAACGTGGCGCGCTGGGTCACGTGTGACGCGGCCGACGGCGGCGAGCGCGAGCTTGAGCGCTTCATTGAAGGCAACGCCCACCGCATCGCCTTCGACGCCGTGGACGCCCCCACAGTGCTGCTCGAATACGCCGGCGAATTGCGCGCCATGCAAGACAACTGGAAGAAGATCAAATTCCACGCCTTGCGCGAGCACGCGGGGCTGGTGTTTCAAAAACAGTTGGACGGGTGATCAGGCCGGCGCTTGGCCCAGCCGAATGAGCAGGGCCTCCAATTGCTTGCCAAGCTGCGGCACGCTGCCAGTGATCAGAAGCCAAAGTGTGTCGGCATCGAGTGTGAGGTAGGCGTGGGCCAACCGGTTGCGCGTGCCGATGACCTGGCGCCATGCGATCTCGGGTGCCTTGCCGCGCAAATCGTCCGGCACCCGCGAGGCAGCTTCGCCGATCAACTCCAGGTTGCGCAGGGTGGCGTCGAAGCGCATGCGGTCTTCCAGGAATTGCCCCTTGTCCATGCCCGAGGTGTACTCGAATACACGCCCGCAGAATTCCAGCATGTCTCGCAGGTACAGGGTCGAGTCGCGCTCAGGCAATGGCGATGGCGTCTCGTTCGACATACGGTCTGAATTGGGGGCGCAAGGCCGTTTCCGTGACCAGATCCACCGCGCAGCCCAGCAGATCTTCCAGGTAGAACTGAACACCGAAGTATTGGTCGGGGGTGGGCGCGTTATCAAAGCCCACCAGCACATCCACGTCGCTGTCGGCGCGCGCCGTGCCGCGCGCAACGCTGCCGAACAAAGACAGCCGGCGCACCCCAAAGCGTTGGGCGAGCACCGGCTTGTGCTCGCCCAACAGCGCCAGAGTGCGTGTTCGATTCATGCGCGGATGATGCCGCATCGCCCGCTGCGCAGCTTCAAAACCCCTCGAGTCGCGGCAAGCCTGGATCGGGCACGGGCCGCGACGCGCGGGCCCTTTGTCGTCGTTGCGAGGGGCCGAGAGGCGCATCGGTGAACAGGCCTAGCGCCTGCATCGCCACAGCGTCCAGCAGCGGCCCGGTGCAGATTCGCTCCAGCAGCTTGGCGGCTGCCGGTTCGAGTTCGATCAGCCAGCCCAGCACATTGAGCAGATCAAGCAACTCGGTCGTGTACTCGGCGAGCCAGGCTTCAGGCTGGATATCACCGAGCGGCGAAGGCGCGCGGCGGTCGCCGATGATCGGGCGCTCGCGCGACTTGCGGCGGTAGCTGAACCACTGCACGAGCACCTGCTTGCCCGACACCTCGTAGTGCCACACCGCCGCCGGCACCGGCGCGATGTAGCCCGTGCCCACGTGGAGGCGCTGGGCCGTTGCGTCATAGCTCATGACGTCGGGCATGCCGGCGCTGTCAGTCGGGATCGCACCGCCGGCCGGCACCTTGGGGCGGCGTTCCGGCGGCAGCCGCGGCGGGCCGGGCGGGCGGCCCGCCGCGGAGTCTGCAAGGCGCTCGCCGAAGCTGTGCAGCCAGACCACGCGGCGGCCGAGGGCTGCGGCATCGGCGAAGGTGGCGGCATCGGCGGTGAGCGGGATGCGCAGGCCGGGCGTGGCGAGGTCGTTGCGAAAGCGTTCGATGTAGGCCGGGTGCGCGGCCACGGCGGCGATGTAGGCGAACAGGTCTTCGGCACTGACGGGCTGGCCATAGGTCGTCGAAAGGTGGGACAGCAACGCGGGGCGCAGGTTGGGCTGCGTGGCTGCGGCGTCGGCCCAGAGCGGGAACGCACGGCCGCCACGACCGTTGTAGTGGTGGAGGTCCGGTATGAGTGCGGATACCGTCGCGGCGGGTCCGTCGGTCGGTGGTCGATCATGCGGCGCTGTGAGATAGACCTGTGCTCCGCTACGAACCTGCCACAACTCCGGGTTCGGCCGATTGATCAGTCTCACGTCTGGAACGATCCATTGACGATCGAACGACCGTACCCCGTAGGCGACCGGCGCCACGGACGCCCCGGTCTCCTGCCCGACGGGCCGCTCACTGACCGGATAACCCGCAAGCGAAGTCGAGACCACCCGCGCCACATGCCGATCACCGAGGCCCTCCTTCGCAAGGTGCGGGTGAAAGAGTCGCTCCTTGTCCTGCACCGGCGCCGCGACGAGCCTTGCCCAGCGCCGCGTCAGTGATTCGGCGTCCGGCGCGATCACCCACGTGCGCCCGGGCATCACACCCGAGCCGTTGTAGATGAAGAAATCCTCCAGCGCCGGATGCGCCGCCCAGTCTGCGGTGGATGCCGGCAGAAAGGGCGCTCGGCCATCGTGCGGGCACAGCACCCAGCCCGGCGCGTCCAGCTTCAGTGCCGCCAGCGCCTCGAATTTCGCGCTTCGGTGCCCCGCCGGCAACGCGCGCCAGCGCACGACAGCCGGCTGCGTTTTCTGGCTCGCGTTCCACTGCGACGCCAGCACGATGCACACCGGCTGCTGCACGCCCTGGAATATCCGTGTGGCCACTTCCGGCTGGTGGCCTTCGGGCGAACAGTCGATCACCCAGACCTCGTGGCAGCGCTGGCGCAAGTACTCGCGCATGCGCTGAAAGCCGGGCCCGCCGAGGAAGCCGGCCACGGTAATGAACGCCACGATGCCGCTGCCCGCGGCGGCACCCATGGCCGGTTGGTGGTCGAACACTTTCCAGGTGGCCCAGCGCCAGAAATAGACGTACAGGTTGCGCAGGTGCTTGCTGTGCGCGCTCGCGCCCCAGGCCAGCGGCGGCATCCAGTCGTCAAGCGGCGCATACATGCCCTTGGCGCGGCCCTCGCCTTCGACCCAGCCGCCGCGGCCCTTGGCCTTTTCTTTATAGGGCGGGTTGCCGATGACCACCGTGATGGGCTCATCGCGCTTGATGCGGTTGGCGTCTTTGCGCTGCCTGCCGATGGGGGCCAGGAAGCCCGGGAAGCGGCCGCCGTCGTCGTGCGGGTTGCCCAGCGTGTCGGTCACGAACATGCGTGGCGCCGTCTTGGGCGGTGCGCCCGTCAGCGCCAGGGCCTCGGCGATCACGCGCAATTGCGCCACTGCAAAAGGCCCGAGCTGCAGCTCGAATGCGAGCAGCCGCTGCATCGCCGATTCGATGGCTGCGGCCACCGCGCCCGGCCCTTCGTCGGCGGCCACGGTGGCGGCAACATGCCGCAGCACGCCGAGCACGAAGGTGCCGGTGCCCGTGGCCGGGTCGGCAATGGTCACGCTGCGGTCTGCGATGCCGCGTGGCCGATCAAAGCCCGGCCGACGCAAGGCTTCATCGACCAGGCCGACCATGCTGCCCACAACTTCCGGCGGCGTGTAGTAAGAGCCTGTGAGCTTGCGCAGATCGCTGTCATAGACCTCGAGAAAGTCTTCGTAGAAGTACAGCCAGGCATCGGTGCGGCCCTTGCTGATGGTGGGCCAGTCCACGACATCGAGCACCCGTTCCAGCGTGCGCAGCGAAGTCGACAGGGCCTTGCGCGTCTCGTCGCTGTAGGTCAGCAGCTGTAGTGCGGTGCCGATGAGTGAAGAGGTTTTCTTTAACTCCTCGGAGACCCCGTGCATGCCCGTGCTGATGCTGATGCCACGCGCCCGCGCCGTGAGCAGACCGAAGGTGACTGCCTGTGCGTAGCCATCTGCGAATTGGCTGTCGCTGGCTTGCGGGAAGAGCAGTTCACGCCAGTCGGCGGCCAGCGTGGTGAGGGCCTCGCTTTTCTCGGCCAGCGCCTCGGTCACTTCATCGCGCAGCAGCCGGCACAGCCGCGCGCTGACCTCAGCCAGTTCCTTGGCGGTCCTGGGTGGAATGGGATCCCACCGGAAGAAGAACTCGAACAGCGCTTGCAGGCCTTGACCCGGCGCGAGCTTGTCGCCGGAGGCTTCGATGTCGCCGTCCAGCCGCACCAGCGGGCATGCGAGTTCGCCGTTGCGCCAGAGGCTGAACTCGTTGCCGTCAGCGTAGATGAGATTGGGCAAGGATTGCAGGCGCTGCCATTGCGCCTTGTCGTGCGCCCCTCTCATGCGGCGCGGGTCGGCGCCCTTGCCGGGGGCCTTGAGTTCAACAAAACCTGCCAACGCGCCGTTCACCGTGATTGCATAGTCTGGCCGCGTGTGAAGGGCTGCTATGGAGGTTTCGCCCACGGTCACGACGGCGCCTGGGGCAAAGCCGCAAAGCGCGGCCATGTGGCCAACAAGCTGCTCAAAGGGCCCGCGAAGTTGATCTTCGGGTTCGCCCGTCACCGAGGGGTTGTTGAGCTTGGCCTTTGCGCTTTTGCCGAACTGTGCGACCACTTCAACCAGTGATGGCTTCATTATCAAATCCACTCCCCGCGTAGTTTGGCAATTGTCGGTGTTCAAGTCGACTGGCCGGATGCAGCTGGAAGCTTGAGCAGTACTGATCTGCTGTTTCAGCCTCTAAAGCCACAACGGCAAATTTGCTTGGCAGCACGGTTCAGCGCTGCGCAGGGGTCTTGACGGCCTGGCGGGTTGCAGCGTATTATTGTTGTTAATATCAAGGATCAACACCATGACCATGACCGTCAAGCTCGACCCCGAACTCGAACAGCGCCTGCGCCAGCGCAGCGTGGCCGAGGGCCGGCCTGCGGGCGAGTTGATCCGCGAGGCCTTGGTGCATTACCTCGATGCCGCAGCAGCGGCCACGCCCTCGGCACTCACCCTGGGTGCCGATCTGTTTGGCCGTTTCAGCGGGCTGCCCAATCTGGCGCAAACTCGCAAAGCCGCTGTGGCCGATGCCTGGGCCGGCAAACACGCGGCCCGCGGCGCGCGGCGCTGAATGGCCACGGCCCGCAAGGCGCGCGAGCCCAGCGCGCGCTACCTGGTGCCTGGCCGCGTGCTGGTGGACAGCGGCCCCTTGATCGCCCTGTTCAATGCCGCGGACCATTGGCATGCGGTCGTGCTGGCCTGGCTCAAGGCCAATGAATCAAGTGCCCTCATCACCACCTGGCCCGTGGTCACCGAGGTCTGCGCGCTGCTGGCCCGGCGCATCGGCAACCCTTGTGCGCTTGACTTCCTGCGCTGGGCGCAGCGCGGGGGCATTGCGGTGGATGCCCACGTGCCGGCTTCGCTGCCCGACATGCTGGCCATTGCCACGCGCTTTGCCAGCTTGCCGTTCGACCTGGCCGATGCGTCCATCGTCGAGGCGGCGGCGCGCCTGCGCATCCGCCATGTGCTGAGCATCGACGCCGACTTCGATGTTTACCGTGACAAAGCCGGCAAGCCTTTGGTCAACGCGCTGCGCGGCTGACTACTTGTTCGCGCTGACGTAGTTCGCCGGCAGCCACGTATAGCCGCGGCCATCGTCGCGCAGCTTGCCGATGCCGGGGAACGAAATGTGGGTCACACCCACGTAATAGCCCTCGGCCGCGGCGGCGGCGTAGGCCTTGGCGCGCTGCGCCGCGGCGGCAGTGGAATCGGAATCGAACTGAATGGTCACGCTGGGGTCGTTGAACTGCACCGCCGCCACGTGCATCAGGTCGCCCCAGATCATCATCTTCTGGCCCTTGCTTTCCACCAGGTAAATGGTGTGGCCCGGCGTGTGGCCGCGCGCGGCCACGGCTTTCACGCCGTTCACCAACTGCGTGTCGCCGTCGAAGGGGCTGAACTTGCCGGCGGCCTGGTACGGGTTGATCGACGCCATCGCACCCTTGAACGCACCCTTGCCGGCTTCGGGTGCTTTGTCCAGGTTGGCCTGCTGAGCCAGAAATCGGCGTCGTTTTTGTCGGCACGCACCGTGGCGTTGGGGAACGCGCGGTTGGCGCCGTTCATCAGGCCGCCCACGTGGTCGCCATGCATGTGGGTGATGTAGACCTCATCCACCTGCTCGGGCTGGTAGCCACTGGCTTTGAGGTTGTTCAACAACCTGCCCAGCGTGGGGCCGAACAAGGTGGCCGCGCCGGCGTCGATCAGCACCAGCTTTTCGCCCGTGTTCACCAAATAGCCGTTAACCGACGTTTCCAGTGGCGTGCCCAGGTAGGCACGCGACAGCGCGTCCATCACCTGCGCCGCGGTGGTGTTGGTGAGCAGCTTGTCCACCGGCAACGCCACGGTGCCGTCGCTCAACGCGGTGACTTCAAAGTCGCCCAGCATCATGCGGTACCAGCCGGGAGACTGGCCTTTGGCTTGCGGTGCGCCGGCGTGCGCGCTGGCCACCAGGGCCAAGGTGATGAAGGCGGCGCGAATCGGGTTGAGCAGGCGGTTCATGGCTTGGGCTCCGGTTGTTCGGTTGGGCGCCGCAGAATACCCAGCCCCAAGCCATAGCGCCAGATGATCGAATCCCCTATTTCCAACGCCAGCGCCGCGCCTGCCGCCGATGCCATGGCCGAATTCCTGCATGCGGCGCGCACTGCGCTGTCGAACGGCAGCTTCGACCAACTGCTGCTGGCCAACCCCAGCGGCACGCTGGAAGGCGTGCATCGCATCACGGCGCGCGCGGTGCACATCAAGCACGAGCCGCAATTGAGCTTCACCTTTCGCCACGGCACCAGTGACCACACCCACAACACCACGCACGAACGGGGCCTGCAAGAGATAGCAGGGTGGGCCGGCACGGCATTTCGCAACCTGCACCTGTTCACGCCGGGCCAGGAACTGCAACTTGCCTTCAACCGCAAGGGCAAGGCGTCGCTGCGCCGAGGCAAGGCTGAAAGCGCCGAGCCCGGCGCCGTGGCGACGGCCGGTCATAACCGCGAAAAGCACAGGCTGGTGCCGCTGGATCGCCCCTACCTGGCCGCGCTGGGTGTGGCCGATGCGCATGGCGCGCTGGTGCCGGCCATGGCGCGCAAGTACCGGCAGATCAACCGCTTTGTCGAGGTCTTGGCAGCGGCCCTGCAAACCCTGCCGCCGCGCAATGATGAGCCCGTGCGCGTGGCCGACTTTGGCTGCGGCAAGGGTTACCTCACCTTCGCCGTGCATGACCATTTGCGCCAGTTGTTGCAGCGCCCGCTGCAAGTGACGGGCGTGGAACTGCGCACCGAACTGGTTGATTTTTGCAACGCCGCCGTACAGCAGTTGGGCTTGCAAGGCCTGCACTTCGAGCACGGCGACTTGGCCAATTTCAAACCCCAGCCGCTGGACGTGGTGATCGCGCTTCACGCCTGCGACACCGCCACCGACCAGGCCATCCACCTCGGCCTGCAAGCCGGTGCGCAGGTGATCGTTTGTTCGCCGTGCTGCCACAAACAGATTCGCCCGCAACTGCTGGCGCCGCACCCGCTGCGGCCGATCCTGCAGCACGGCATTCACCTCGGGCAAGAAGCCGAAATGCTCACCGATGGCCTGCGCGCGCTGCTGCTGCAGGCCCAGGGCTATGCCACGCAGGTGTTCGAGTTCGTGGCGCTGGAACACACGGCCAAGAACAAGATGATCCTGGCGGTGAAAGGCGGCACGGTGCCGCCGCGCGAGGAAGTGCTGCAACAGATCGACGAGATCAAGCGCTTTTATGGCATTCGTGAACAGGCGCTCGAAACCCTGCTGCGCGCATCGTGAATCAGCCCACGGCAGCGCCGTCGACGATCAACTCCGCCGCTGCCAGGTCTTCCAGGGCGCTGCCGACTGACTTGAACAAGGTGATCTCTTGCGTTGTGTTTCGCCCATCGCATTCACCGCGGCACAGTTGTTCCAGCGTGCCTTGCAAGGCTGCCACATCGAAGGCCCCTTCGGCGATGGCCAGGGTGATGTCGCCGGCTTTGGCCAGGGCCTCGGGCGTATCCACATAGACGCGGGCGCGGGCCAGGCAGGCGCCATCGGCTTCGCGCATGGCGGGGGTGAAGCCACCGATCAGATCAACGTGCGTGCCCGGCCGCAACGCCGCGCCGTGCAGCAGTGGCGTGGCGGCCAGGGTGGCGCAGCTCACGATGTCGCATGCGGCCAGGCCGGCATTCAAATCGACACACGCCGTGGCGTTGAAACCTTGCTGGCGCAAGCTCGCCACCAGCACGGCAGCGGCTTCAGGGCGGCGCGCATGCACTTGCACGCTTTCAATCGCACGCACCGCACGGTAGGCCGCGGGCAGCAACCCCGCCACGCGGCCGGCGCCCACCACAAGCAGGCGGCTTGCTTCTTGGCGCGCCAGGAACGAAGCGGCCAGCGCCGAGGCCGCCGCCGTGCGCCGGGCGGTGAGTTCGCCGCCGTCCACCTGCGCCAGCACCTCGCCCGTGCTGGCGCTGAACAGCAGCAC
This sequence comes from Burkholderiales bacterium, assembly GCA_043766725.1. Taxonomy (GTDB): domain Bacteria; phylum Pseudomonadota; class Gammaproteobacteria; order Burkholderiales; family Burkholderiaceae_C; genus Rubrivivax. Next base: position 9,044 of record JAYUHT010000254.1, read on the forward strand.
CATGGCATGCAGCGCGGGCAGGCCGCGCGCGGCGTTGCCCGGGAACAGGTTCACCACCTTCACCGCATAACGCCCGCCTTCACGCCACGCCGGCATGAGCAGGCTCACACCCGCATGGCCGATGGCGTGGCTGTGGCGCAGCGGCACCTGTGCGCCAAGCTGGAAGGCGCGGCGCAGCGCCGGCACCAGGGCATCGAAGGGCAGGGCCTGCGCGGTGGCGGCAGCATCGAACTGACGCATGCCGGCGTTCAAACCTTCAACGGCAAGCTGCGCAGGCGTTGCCCAGTGAGCGCAAACAGCGCATTGGCCAAGGCCGGCGCCAGCGGCGGCACGCCGGGTTCGCCCACGCCTTCGGGCGGCTCGCTGCTGGCCATGATGTGCGTCTCAATCGCCGGGCATTCATTCATGCGCAGCACGGGAGCGTCGTGGAAATTGCTTTCCTGCACCTGGCCGTTGACGAGGTGGACTTCGCCGTACAGCGCCGCCGACAGGCCGAACACCACGGCACTTTCCATCTGCGCCTGGATGTTCAAGGGGTTCACCGCCAGCCCGCAATCAATGACGCAAACCACGCGGTGCACGCGGATGCGCTGGCCGGCGCCGGCGGGGGCGAGCGAGGCTTCCACCACCTGCGCCACCACGCTGCCAAAGCTTTGGTGCAGCGCCAGGCCGCGCGCCTTCTTCGCGCCGTCTTCGGCATCCGCCAGGGGCAGGCCCCAGCCGGCGGCCTGCGCGCAACGGCGCAGCACGGCCAGGTGGCGGGCGTGGCGCGGTTGCTGCAACAAGCTTTCGCGGAACGTTAGCGGGTCAACGCCGGCCGCCCCCGCCACTTCGTCGACGAAACATTCCTTGAAGAAAGCCTGGTGCGAATGGCCCACCGAGCGCCAAAACCCCACCGGCACGGGCAAGTCCACCATCACATGGCCCACACGCGCGGCGGGCCATTCATAGGGCTGGTCGAAGGCGCCTTCGGAGCTGGTCTTGTCGGGGCCAGCCCAGGGCAAACCGAGTGCTCGGCTCATGGCCTGCGGCAACACGGCCTGGCCGGCCGAGGTGTTGCGCCAGGCCACGAGCTGGCCTTTGCCATCCAGCCCCGCGGTGAAGCGCGACACGCAGGCCGGGCGGAAGAAATCATTCTTCAAGTCCTGCTCGCGCGACCACAGTGTTTGCACCGGCGTGCCGGGCAGGGCTTGCGCCACCGCGGCGGCTTGCACGATGAAGTCAGTCTCCAGCCGACGGCCGAAACCACCGCCCAGCAGCATGACATTCATCAAGACGTTTTCTTCTTTCAGGCCGAGCTGCTTGGCCACACCGCTGCGCGCCAGGTCGGGCACTTGGGTGGGCGCCCACACCGTGGCGGCGCCTTCCTTCACCCATACCGTGCAGCAGTTGGGTTCCATCTGCTGGTGCGCCACGTAGGGCGCGCGGTACTCGGCGTTCAAGGTGCGCGCGGCGGTCTTGAGCGCGACGTCCACATCACCGTGCTTGTAGTAACCAAAGCCGTCGTCGGTGTCGATGGCGCGGCCTAAGGTTTCATACACGCCAGCGCTTGCAAAGGCAGCGGCCGGGCCGGCATCCCATTCCACCTTCAGCGCGGCCAGGGCCTTGATGGCTTGAATGCGCTGCTCGGCCACCACCGCCACCGCGCCGCTGGCGCCGCGCACCGGGGCCAGCGTCACCACTTTCTTCACGCCGGGCAGCTTCAGCGCGGCGGCCTCGTCCACCTTCGACACGCTGCCGCCGCGCGTGGGGCAGGCCAGCACGCTGGCATAGAGCATGTTGGGCAGCTTCACATCGAGCGTGTACAGCTCGCTGCCGTTGACCTTGGCCGCGGCCTCGTGGCGCAGCACCGGCGTGCCGATGAGCTTGAAAGCGCTGGCCGGTTTGAGCGCCGGCGCCTCGGGCACCGGCAGCGCGGCCGCGGCGCCCACCAGTTCGCCGTAGCTGGCCTGTTTACCCGAGGCTCCCGAGGCATGCTTCACCACGCCGGCCTGCGCCACGCATTCAGCCACCGGCACCTGCCAGCGCGCCGCGGCCGCGGCCAGCAGCATTTCGCGCGCGCTGGCCCCGGCCTGGCGCAGCGGCAACCACAGGTCTTTCACGGTCGATGAGCCGCCGGTCATCATCACGCCCACTTCGCGCATGGACTTGGCGGTTAACCATTGCGCCAGGCGCTTGATCACGCCATCGTCGTCCGGGTGGAAGGGCAAGCCGTCGACCAGCGTGGCGATGTTGGCGTAGATCGGGTCGATGCCGCTGCCTTGTATCTGCACACGGGCCAGGTCGACTTCCAGCTCTTCGGCCAGCAGCATGGCCAGCGCGGTGTGCACGCCCTGGCCCATTTCGCTCTTGGGGCAGATCAGCCGCACCGACTCATCAGTGCCGATGCTGACCCAGCCGTTCAACGCCGTTTGCCAGGCCGCCGCGGCCACCGGTCGGCTCGCGCGCACGCGCTGGCGCGGCGGCAGCACCGACCAGCCCACCACGAGCGCGCCAACGGCGGCGAACGACCCCAACACGAACCGGCGCGTGGCGGCCATGGCTTACTCCTGCGCCGGCCGGCAGCGGTACATGCCCCAGCCTTGCATGTCCAGCACCACGTCGCCGTGCTGGTTGAGCGTTTGCGTTTGTGACTGCACCAGCCCGACGCCGGGGCGGCTGGCCATCAGGCGTGCTTGCAGCACCGTGCTGCGCACGCGCAGGGTGTCGCCCGGAAAAACCGGTTTGAGCCAGCGCAGGTTGTCCATGCCCGGCGAGCCCAGGCTGGCGCAGCGCAGCAACATGCCGCGCACCAGCATGCCCATGGTCATGGCGCAGGTGTGCCAGCCGCTGGCGCTGAGCCGGCCGAACAGCGAGGCCTGGGCCGCGGTGTCGTCAAGGTGAAAGGGTTGCGGGTCGTACTGGGCGGCGAAGGCCAGCGCCTCTTCGCGCGTGACTTGTTGCTGGCCGAACTCGCGCACCGTGCCGACGGCAAAGTCTTCCCAGTACAGAAGGGCGCTATCGGGGGCGGTGTCGGGCGGGTTGTTCATGGGCTGGATGGTGCAGGTTGTGCAGGTTGTGCAGGTTGTGCAGCCCAGGATAGCCCCAGGCGCAGCGCCGGCGCCGGCGGCGCTGCCGAATTCACGCCTGCCCAGGCGGCCGCACCGTGCAGGGCTCAAGCGCGCCCGGGCCATGCCGACATTGCCTTGCCAATGTCTCACTCCCCATCATGATGCGGCCCACCGACCAAAGCTCCGACGAGCGCCTTGCCGAGCCTTTGGCCAGCGACGACAGCTTGCGTCCGCTGGCCGCTGCCCTGCTGCGCGAAACCCCGCTGCAAGCCGGGCTGGCCGCTGGGCTGGCCTTGTTGCTGGCGCTGTGCCTGCACGGTTTTTACCCGGGTGATGCGCCTTGGGCGTGGTGCCTGGCCGTGCTGGCGCTGCAAGGCGTTCGCGCTGCTGCGGCCTGGCTGGCCGAGCGCCGCGACACCCCGCCTGATGCCAACCTGGTGCTCAAGGCCAGCGCCTTCGGCCTGCTGGCCACGGCGCTGCCCTGGGCGGCCTTGCCGCTGCTGGCGTTCTCACGCTTCGACCCGCCCGGCCACGGCCTGGCCTTGCTGGCCATGGCCGCGGCCACCCTGGCCGCCACACCCTGGCAGGAACGGCTGCGCCATGCCGCGTATGCCCACGCCGCGTTGTGCCTGGTGCCAGGCAGCCTGTGGATTCTGTTGAGCGGCCTGGGCGCCGAGCGCCTGGTGGGCGTGGGCGGCCTGGCCTGTTTGGGCCTGGCCTGCGCCGGCGTGCGCATGAGTGGGCCGCATGGCCGCCAACTGCTGCGCGTGTTGCGCGAGGCCCAGCGCCTGGTGGCCAGTGAAGCGCGCAGCGCGCGCCAGCTCGAGCGCGTGGTGCTGCAACTCGGTGAGGCGCAAAAGGCACTGCTGACGCACAAGGCCATGCTGGTGAACCCGCAGGCCGATGCCCACGCGGCGGCGATTGAAAAGCGCTCGCGCGATCTGGAGCAGCGCACGCTGGAGCTGGCCCGCCAAGCCGTGACCGACCCGCTCACCGGGCTGCCCAACCGCAAAGGCATCAATGAACACCTGAGTGAACTGCTGGGCGCGCACGACCACATCGCGCCGGTGCTGGCCCATGAGCTGGGGCAGGAACCCACGCTGGCCCTGCTGTTCCTGGATCTGGATCACTTCAAGGAAGTCAACGACCTGATGGGCCACCTGGCCGGCGACTCGGTGCTCAAGGTGGTGGCCGAACGGTTGCGTGAAAACATGCCGCGCGGCGCCTTCGCGGCGCGTTGGGGCGGTGATGAATTCGTCGTGCTATTACCCGGCACGCGCCGCGCCGACCAGGCCAAGCGCGTGGCCGAACACCTGCGCGTGGCGCTGTCGGTGCCGGTGCAACTGGAAGAGCGCGTGGCGCGCATCGGCTGCTGCGTGGGCATTGCGCTGGCGCCGCAACATGGCAGCACGCCCGAGGCCTTGATCATCGCTGCCGACCACGCCGTGTACGCCGCCAAGGCCGAGGGCAGTGGCAAGGTGCGCCTGTTCGATGCCCGGCTGGCCGAAGCGGCCGAGCGCCAGCACGAGATTGCGCAGGCCCTGCCCGAGGCGGTGGAACTGGGCCAGCTCTCGGTGGCCTACCAGCCCATCGTCAGCGCCGAAGACGGCGAAGCCACGCATGTGGAGGCGCTGAGCCGCTGGCGCCACCCGCATTGGGGCGCGGTGTCGCCGGCCGAATTCATTCCGGTGGCTGAAGCCAGTGGCTTGATTCACACCATCGGCCGCTGGGTGTTGCGCCAGGCTTGCACCGATGCTGCACGCTGGCCGGGCGCCAATCCGCCGAAAGTGAGCGTTAACGTTTCAGCCATGCAAGTGACCGGTGGGCGGCTGCTGGCGCAGGTGCGCGAGGCACTGGCCACATCGCACCTGCCGGCCAGCCGGCTGGTGATCGAACTCACAGAGAGCCTGCCCATGGCCGGGCGCGACGGCGTGGATGCCACGCTGAAGGAACTGCGCAACCTGGGCGTCACATTGGCCATCGACGACTTCGGCACCGGCTACTCGTCGATGGTGTCGCTGAAAAACCAGCCGCTGTCGCTGATCAAGGTTGACCGCTCGTTCGTGCAAGACGTGCCCGGCGAAGGCGAGCTGCTGATCAAGGCCACGGTGGATGTGGCGCGCTGCTTCGGCCTGAAGGTGGTGGCCGAGGGCGTTGAAACCCGCGCCCAGCAACTGCGCTTGCGCGCCCTGGGCGTGGACTACATGCAAGGCTATTTGTTCGGCCGGCCGATGCCGAACAACGAGTTCGTGGCCTGGCTGGCGCTGCGCGATACCAGCCTGCCTTCGGTGGCGCTGCGCGACACCAGCAACGTCACGCTGGCGCTGCGCGCTTGAGGCACCTGAGCACCTGAGCACCTGAGCACCGAGCACCCGCGCATTCAAACCGCACTGCGCCGTGCGGTGCATGCCCAGTCCACCCACCAGCCCAACGGCAGGGCGTTGACGACTTCTTGGGGCCGCTCGAATTCGGTCACCTGCAGTCCGGCTTGCAGCTCGTGGCTGGAATCGAACCAGCCGCAGCAGGGCGCGGCACCGTCTTCGCCCTGCAGGGCCGGCAGCACGTCGTCCAGGACTTGGGCCTGGTATTCGGCGCGGGGGGTGCGGGTGAACAGTCTCATGGCGGTGCTCCTCGGTCAGGTGATCAACAGCGTGCCGGCATGGTGCTGCGCCAGCCTGGTTCGGGCCATCACCCCGGCGGTGGTATCGCGGGGGCCCCACCTTCGGGGGAGCCCTGGCTTCATGCCAAGATCGCCCCATGTGTGGACGCTACGTGGTCGCCTACGACCCGCAAACCCTGGTCAGCGGCTTCAGCCTGACGCGCATTGCGCCGTTCCCGCCGCGCTTCAACGTGGCACCGATGTCGGTGGTGCCGGTGGTCTACGAAAGCCGCGACGGCGAACGCGTGGGCGAACTGATGCGCTGGGGCCTGCTGCCTTCCTGGGCCAAGGCGCCGGCGCTGGCGGCCAAGCTGAACAACGCGCGGGCCGAAAGCGTGGCCGAAAAACCGTCATTCCGCCAGGCCTTCCGGCGCCGGCGCTGCCTGTTGCCGGCCAGCGGGTACTACGAGTGGCAGGCAAGACCGAACGGAAAACAGCCCTGGTACATCACGCCAAACGTTAACGCAGGCGAGTTGCCGCTGTTCGCCATGGCCGGCCTGTTCGAAGCCTGGCGCGCACCGGGTGCCGCTGAGCACGACCCCTGGCTGCTCACCACCTGTGTCATCACCACCGCGGCGAATGCCGCATTGGCACCCGTTCACGACCGCATGCCGGTGATGATCGAGCGCGCACACTGGGCGCGCTGGCTGGCGCGCGAGCAGCAAGACGGCAGCGCGCTGCAAGACCTGCTGCACCCGGCGCCCGATGGCAGCGTGCAGGCCCAGCCCGTTTCACGCGTCGTGAACCACGGCAGCGCAGAAGGGCCGGAGCTGATCTTGCCCATCACTTTGCCCATCACTCTACCCATCACGCTGACGGCTTCAAACCCATAACACTCATTTTGAGAGGACCACCATGTTCAAAGCCCTGTTAATCGAGAAAGACGAGGCCGGCTACCGCGCTGGCGTGAAAGACATTGATGAAGCCCTGTTGAGCGCGGGCGACGTGACGGTGCGCGTGGCCTACTCCACGCTGAACTACAAAGACGGCCTGGCCATCACCGGCAAGGCCCCCGTGGTGCGCAAGTTCCCCATGGTGGCTGGCATCGACTTGGCGGGCAGCGTGGAAGAAAGTGCCCATGCCGGCTTCAAGCCAGGCGACAAGGTGCTGCTCAACGGCTTTGGCGTGGGCGAAGGGCACAGCGGCGGCCTGGCGCAGCGCGCGCGGGTGAAGGGCGACTGGCTGCTGGCGCTGCCGGCAGGCTTGAGCGAACGCCAGGCGATGGTGATCGGCACGGCCGGCTACACCGCCATGCTGTGCGTGATGAAGCTGCAAGGCCACGGCTGCAAGCCGGCCGACGGCGAGGTGCTGGTAACCGGCGCCAACGGCGGCGTGGGCAGCGTGGCCATTGCGCTGCTGGCGCGCGCCGGCTTTCGCGTCGTGGCCAGCACCGGCCGCGTCGAGCAGGCTGATGCGCTCAAGGCGCTGGGTGCGGCCGAGGTCTTGCACCGAGATGAATTCGCCAAGCCCGGCAAAGCGCTGGCCAAGGAGCGCTTTGCCGGGGTGGTGGATGCCGTGGGCAGCCACACCCTGGCCAATGCCTGTGCAGCCACCCGTTATGGCGGCGCGGTGGCGGCCTGCGGCCTGGCCCAGGGCTTGGATTTGCCCGCCAGCGTGGCGCCGTTCATCTTGCGCGGCGTCACGCTGTATGGCGTCGACAGCGTCATGGCGCCCATGGCCGTGCGCCAGCAGGCCTGGGCGCGCTTGGCCAGCGAGTTCGACTTCGCGCGCTTCGCGCCCATGGTGCATGAGATCAGCCTGCTTGAGGCCGTGGCCACGGCCGCCGAGCTGTTGGCCGGGCGGGTGCAGGGGCGCGTGGTGGTGGATGTGAACGCCTGAGCGGCTTGAGTGAACGCCTGATCGGCGCACTTTGCAGTTCATCGCGGCATAGCGGCGGCTCGTCGCAAGGCGCTGGCGGGGGCAAGGGTCGATCTCTAGAGTTCACTTCATCGACACCCGCAACCCCCTTCAGGAGCGCCGCATGAACACCCCCTTCACCTCACACGTTGCTGCCAAGTTCACCGCCTTCGGCCTGGCCGCGATGGTGACGCTGAGCATCCTGGCCAGCCTGAACGGGCTGGCCGGTGCCGAGCACGCCGCCGCGCAGCAAATGGCCCAGCAGCAGGCCGCACAGCCCGTCTGACGCCCTGCCCCTGGCGCCATTTCGCGCCCGCCGGCTCACGCCCGTGGGCGCTTTTTCGCTAAGCTCCGCGGCGCACACAGGAGCAGCGCATGAAAGCCATCTGGAACGGCGTGGTGATCGCCGAGAGCAACGACACCGTGGTGGTGGAAGGCAACCACTACTTCCCGCCCGCCAGCGTGAAGGCCGAGTACCTGGCCTTCAGCAACCACCGCAGCGGCTGCCCCTGGAAGGGCCAGGCGCGCTATCACAGCCTGCTGGTCAACGGCGAGCTGAACCCCGACGCCGTTTGGTATTACCCCGAGCCCACCGAAGCCGCCGCCAACATCAAGGACCGGCTGGCGTTCTGGAAGGGTGTGAAGGTGGCGTGACGCCCTTCGGGCCGCGGCCTCAAGCCAGCCGCCCGGCCTGGAAGTCTTCCACGGCCTGCATCAGCTCGTCGCGCGTGTTCATCACGAAGGGGCCGTGTTGCGCGATCGGCTCGTTCAGCGGCTGCCCGGCAATCAGGATGGCGCGCGCGCCCTCGGGCCCGGCCTGCAGCGCCACGCCGTCGCTGCCCGGCATGTTGGCGAAGATGGCCATGCGCTGGCGCGCCACCTCACGCTCACCCACCTTCAGCGCGCCGCGGTAAACGTAGACAAAGGCGTTGTGCGTGGCCGGCAGGGCTTGCTCGAAGTTAACGCCGGGCTCCAGGTGAAGATCGAGGTACAGCGGCTGCGTGTCATCGCGCTGCATGGCGCCGGCCACGCCCGCGGCCTGGCCGGCAATGACGCGCACGGTCAGGCCTTCGGCGTGCACTTCGGGGATCTCTTCAGTGGCGATGTCACGGTACCAGGGCGGCTGCATCTTGTTGCGCCCGGGCAGGTTGAGCCAAAGCTGAAAACCTTCCATGCGGCCTTCTTCTTGCTCGGGCATTTCGCTGTGGATGACGCCGCGCCCGGCGGTCATCCACTGCACGCTGCCGGGCACCAGCAGGCCCACGTTGCCGGCCGAGTCGCGGTGGCGCATGCGGCCGTTGAGCATGTAGGTGACGGTTTCGAAGCCGCGGTGCGGGTGGTCAGGAAAGCCTCCGATGTAGTCGCCCGGGTTGTCGGTGCCGAAGGCATCGAGCATCAGGAACGGGTCGAGCCGGCGCTGCAGGTCTTGCGTCAGCACGCGGGTGAGCTTGACGCCCGCACCATCGCTGGTGGCCTGGCCGGTGACCAGGCGTTCAACACTGCGCGGGTTTTTCAGGGGGGTGGCGGTGGTGTTCATGGCCGCAATGGTGGCACCTTGTGCGCACCCTGGTTGGCGCGGGGGTTTGATGGCTCAGGTTAAAGGGGATGGGCAAGACACGCTATCGGGGCTCCAATGGGCCGGTGCCAAAAAACGCCGCCTTCTTCATCTGTGCTGCGGTGCAGACTCATGTCGCGCAGCGATGTGATGTCGGGACCAAGCGGCGCTCCTGGCTGCTGGCCAGCGCCAGCACCGCGCTGTTCAGCGGCTTTGCTGCGCAGCCATCGCGTGCCCAGCCTGGCCAGGTGTTGCAACGCATCGGCTATCTGTCGGCAGGCAGCGCCACCTTGAACCCCGCCGGCTTGCAGGCCTTTCGCGAGGGCTTGCGCGAGCGCGGCCATGTCGAAGGCCGCGATGTCGTGTTGGACGTGCGTTTTGCAGAGGGGCGCGCGCAGGACCTGCCGCGCCTGGCCACTGAGCTCGCCGCGCTCAAGCCCGTCGTGATCATCGCGCCGGGCCAGGCCACTGACGCAGCGCTGGCCGCCACGGCCACGCTGGCCACGCCCATCGTGTCACTGGGCGACCTGGTCGCCTCGGGCTACGCGGTGCAGCTCGGGCGCCCGGGTGGAAGGGTCACGGGGATCAGCTTTCTGCCGTTTCCGCTGAATGCCAAGCGCCTGGAGCTGCTCGCGCAAACCTTGCCCAAGGGCAGCACGGTGCTCAACCTGGCCGGCCTACAGCCCCGGCCCGAAGCCATGCAAATGGTCGAAGACGCGGGGCGCTCGCTGGGGCTGGTGACGCATGCGGCTTATGCACACACGGTGGAGGAGATCGACGCGGCGTTCGCAGCCGCACGCCGCTTGCGCGTGGCCGGGGTCAACGTGCTCAATTCACCGTTCCTGTACAACCTGCGCGCGCACATCTTCCAACTCGCGGCCAGTGCCAAACTGCCCGCCATCTACCAGTGGCCGGACGCCGCGCGCGAGGGTGGACTGATGGCCTACGGGCCGAGCCTGGACGCGATGAATCGCCAGCTCGCCGGTTACGCCTCGCGCATCCTGGGTGGCGCCAAGCCGGCCGACCTGCCCATCGAACAACCGACGCGGTTCGAGTTGGTCATCAACCTGAAGACCGCCAAAGCGCTAGGCCTTAACGTTCCAAATGCGCTGCTGCTGCGGGCCGACGAGGTGATTCAATGAACCGCCGCCCGTTCATTGCCGCGCTGGCGGGTGGCGTATTCGGCACGGCAGGTATCGTTGTCGCGCAGCCGGCCAAGGTCTGGCGTATCGGCTACATCGTGCCGCGCCCGTCTAGCAGTGATCCCACTCGTGCGGCCGGCGTAGCGGCGTTTCATGACGCCATGCGCGAGCGCGGCTACGTGGCGGGGCGCGACTATCGCCTGGAAGAACATTCCGTCGACGGCCGCAACGAGCGTTATGCCGAAATCGCCAATGAGCTGGTCGCGAGCCGGGTCGATCTGCTTCTGGTCGGAGGCACCTCGGGTGCAAGGGCCGCACAAAAGGCGACGGCGACGATCCCCATCGTTATTTTTTCGGCGTCTGACCCGGTGGGCACCGGCCTGGTGGCCAGCCTGGCGCGCCCGGGCGGCAACATCACCGGCCGCTCGACGATCACCGCCGAGCTCGACCCCAAGCGGCTCGAGCTGCTGCGTGAAGCGGTGCCCGGCCTGGCCAACGTGTCCGTGTTGATGGTGGTCTCTCGCGAGTCACCGGGCGTGCCTTCATTGCTGGAGCGGGCGTTTGCGGGCGTCGAAGCGGCCGGCCGCCAGCGTGGCGTTCGCGTCCGGGCGGTGGGGCTGCAGGGCGCGTCGGCGCTGGACGCGGCACTGGCGCAGATTCACAGCCTGCGCCCAGGTGGTCTGATCGTCTTTGACCAGGCCGTCGTCTTGCGCGAGAGCGAGCGCATCCTCGATTTCACGCAGCGCGAGCGCCTGCCGGCGATCTTCCAGTCCAGCGGCTGGGTGAGGGCTGGCGGGCTGATGTCGTATGGGCCGAACACCACCGATGAGCTGCGTCGGATCACCGCCTACGTGGACAAGATCATCAAGGGTGCCAAGCCCGGCGACCTGCCGGTCGAGCAGCCCACGCAGATCGAACTGGTCATCAACCTATTGACCGCCAAGGCGCTGGGCTTGACGATCCCGCAAACACTGCTGGTGCGGGCCGATGAGTTGATTCAGTGAACAACGCTCAGGCCGCCGATTCGAGCGCGATCTCCCAGCTCGGGAACACCAGCACTGCCGGATGGCAGTTGAGCGCCCGGGCCAGAACTTTGGCCCGCTCGACCCCCAGGTTCACGCGATCATTCTCGATCGCGGAAATGGTCGCCTGCGGGATGCCGGTCAGTGCGCAGAGCTGGTTTTGCGTCAGCTCCTGCAGTTCCCGCAGGATGCGCACCGACTCGCCAACGCTGACGTCGACGCGCTTGCGGGCTGGACGAAACTCTTTCATTTCAACGCCTCCGATAGTCGTGCGCGGGCACTTCAACGACCTGAATCAACATCACGCCAGTAGCCCGCTGGTAGATCACCCGCCACTGCAAACCCAGGCGCGACGAGCGCTGGCCCTTGCACTCACCCGACAAGGCTTCATCATGAAATCCCTTGATGGCACGCAGGCCGGCAGGGCCCGAAAGCATGGCGATGTCTTTCCCCTTCTCGTAGCGTTTCAGGACTTCCTGGGGAACCGCAGCAGCCAGCACCGCGCTGTTTGGCGGGCTTGCTGCGCAGGCATCGCGTACCCAGCTTGGCCAAGTGTTGCAACGCATAGGCCATCTGTCGGCAACAAGCGCCCATGCCGCGCGGCGATGTCAAGGTTTGGCGCATGCTGATATCAATCGTTAAGCCATTGAGCGGCCATCTCGCCCAGCGCCGCGGTGTAGCAGGACATCGGCACGCGCACGATGCCCGCGCCGATTTGCCCGATGCCCGCTTCACGGTGCGCGATGCCGGTGGTGACGATGGGGCGAATGCCGCTGTCCACCACCTTGCGCACATCAATGCCGCAGGGTGCACCGGCAAAGTCCAGCGCCGGCAAGCTCAAGGCCGGGTTGCGGGTCACCGTCACTTCAAACATTTCGCGGCTGTAGCGCACGGCGTCACTCACCGTGCCGCCGGCCAGCAAGGTGAGCGCGGGCGAGGCGGCGAACGAGCAGCCGCCAAAGCCCGCGGTTTCGGTGATCGCGCTGTCGCCAATGTCGGGGCAGGCGTCTGCTTGCTTGAAGCCGGGGAAGAACAGGCCCTGCGGCAGATCAGACTTGGCCGTGAACCACCGCGGCCCCAGGCCGCTGATGCGCAGCCCGGTTTCGGTGCCGTTGCGCGCCGTGGCCGTGACCACGCTGCTGAAGGCAATGCCATGCGCGGCGTCCATGATGGCTTTGCACGAGACCATGGAAAAGTTCAGGAAGAACTGCGAGGTCTTGGCCACGAAGTCGAGCGTGTGGTGAATATGCTCAGGCGGCGGGCCCCCCCGTTGCGCGCCCAGCGCCGCCAGCGGCACGGCCAGGGTCATGAAGAACAGTGCGGTGGACGCGGCATTGCGGCTGTGCACTTCGTCGCCCATCAGTAAGGCCTGCGATTGAATGGCTTTCAGGTCGATGCCGCCGGCCTTGTCGAACTCATGCCGCACGGCCGCCTTGAGCACCGGAGCCAGCACCGCTTCAAACCATTTCAAACGTTGCAGCACATCGGGGCCGTTGGCGCCAAAGCGCAGGCAGCGGCCAATGCCTTCATTCAGATTCGTGTAGGCGCGGTTGCCGTGCGTGGCGCAGCGCACCTGAATCAAGGGCATGCTGGCGCTGATCACGCCGGTCATCGGCCCCACGGCGGCGTAGTCGTGGCACTGCGCAAATTCCACTTCACCGCGCGCCAGCATGGCGTGCGCCTGCTCGGGCGTGCTGGCCCAGCCCTCGTACAACACGGCGCCAACGAGCGCACCATGCATGGGGCCGCACATGTCGTCAAAGGCCACCGGCGGGCCGGCGTGCAGCAGCAGCCGCGCGCCCTTCATTTGCGGCCACACCGCATCGGCGCGCAGGGCAATGTCTTCCCACAGGGGGCGGGCGTTGATGATGCGTTGCGTGGCCTGGGCGTTGGCCGCTTCAATGCGCGCATCGCCCATCAGCCGCGCGAGCTGCCAGGCCAGCAGCGGGTCCGCATTGCCGGGCGGGCGCCAATGCACGTTCGCCAGGCTGCCGCCGCTGGCGGTGATGCTGGCGTTGAAGCCTTCCAGGCCGATGTTCAGCACCGCCGGCGCCTGGTTGAGCAGGGTGTTCGCGTTGAGCGTCATGTTTGTTCGATGGGTAAGGCGGTCAGGGCCAGCAGCAGGCCGGCCAGCATGTCGGCGCCCGAGCTGGCGCCCAGGCCGAGCAGGGTTTGAGTGTGATGGCCGATGGCCGCGTGCTCGTTGTCTTGCAGCGCGGCCAGCAGCTCGTGCAAGGCGCGGTAGCTGGCGCCGTTCAGCAGATCAGCCAGCAGGTGGGCGCTGATCTCATTGGTGGCCGCGCGCGCCGCCGCCAGCAAACGCATCCGCACATCCACCAGTGGCTCATGCCAATCGTTAGGTGCGGCGTGCGCCAAAGCGAAGAACACGCCGCCGGTGAAATCATCGCCGCTGGGCGTGAGGCCCGGGCCCAGGCCCAGCACGCGCAAGCAGGCGGCTTCCAGGGCGGGCAGGTCGTGCGCGTGCAAAGCACGGCGCACGGCGTCAAAACGCGGCGTGGCCAGCCTGAACGGGAAGGGCAGTTCCTGCGCTTGCAACCACCGCAGCAGCCCTTTTGCGGGCAGCCCGTGCAGCAAGTTCAGGCAAGTGTTCGCGCCCGCGCGCAAGTCACGGGCGTGAACGCGCAGCGCGGGCGGCTGCCATGGGTGCAGGGCGTGGCGTGGGTGATCGGTTTGGGCGCGCTTGCCGGCCCATACGAGCACGCCGTTGCGCCAGGCGTAAGCGGTGGCCTCGAAGCCGGCCACGGGTTGCAGCGCCGCCGTGCCGGCGTTCACGGCCGCCCACCCAAGGTGATGTGGGTGCCCGCGCGCCCCAGCAGGGCTTCATGCGCTTTTTCAAGCGAAGTGATGATCACTTCACCCGCCGCATTGGCCTGTGGCGCTTCTTGCAGGAAGCTGATGGCGGCCTCGATCTTCGGCCCCATGCTGCCGGGCGGAAACTGGTCTTGGGCCGCGTACTCGCGCGCCTGCGCCAAGCTGAGGTGGTCCAGCCAGCGCTGGCCGGGTTGGTTGTAGTCGAGCGCCACGCGCTCCACGCCGGTGAGCATGATCAGCGCATCCGCATGCAGGTGCGCGGCCAGCATGGCGCTGGTCAGGTCCTTGTCGATCACCGCGGCCACGCCCTGCCAATGGCCCTGCGCGGTGTGCAGCACCGGCACGCCGCCGCCGCCGCAGGCGATTGGGATCACGCCCGCATCGAGCAGGGCGTCGATCGTTTTCAGATCGAGAATCTTGCGCGGCTTGGGGCTGGCCACCATGCGGCGCCAGCCGCGGCCCGAATCTTCGGCAAAGTACCAGCCGGTACTGGCGGCCATCTGCTTGGCTTCAAGCTCGCTGAAGAACCTGCCCACGGGCTTGGTGGGGTTGTGAAACGCCGGGTCGTCGGCGTCCACTTCCACTTCCGTGATGATGCAAGACACCACCACGTCCAGCCCTTTGTCGACCAGCACATTGGCCAGGCTTTGCTGCAGCATGTAGCCCATGCCGCCTTGCGAATGCGCCACGCACACATCCATGGGCATGGGCGGCAGTTCGTTGGCGGTGCGCGCCATGCGATAGAGGATGTTGCCCACCACCGGGCCGTTGCCATGGGTGAGCACGAGCTGCCAGCCGGCATGGATGATTTCTACCAAGTGGCCGCAAACCTGGCGCATCAAGGCCAGTTGCTCCTCGGCCGTGCCCTTGATGGTGGGCGGATACGCCGCATTGCCGCCCAGGGCCACCACCACGCGCTTGCGTGGTGTTAACGCTTGGCGAAACTTCTTCACAGCAGCCATTGCCCCGCCAGCCAGGCCGCGTTGGCGCTGTTGCCCGCCAGCACCATGCCGGCCGCACGCAGCGTGGCCTCTTGGCGCGACAGCACTTGCGGGTCTAGCTCGGTGCCGCAGACAAAACCCAGCACGGCCAGCTCGCGCCCGCCCTGGCGCGCCTGGCGCCTGGCCTGCTGGATAGCGCTGGCCAGCTCGGCCGCGGGGTCGGCATGCGCGCCCCAGCCAATGACCACATCGAGCACGATGACGCGCACCTGCGGATCGTTAGCTTCCTTGAGCAAGCGCTCGATGCGCGCCGCCTGGTCAATCATCGGGTGCGGGCGACCCACGGTGAACTCATCGTCACCCAAATCGAGCACGCTGTGGCCCAGGCTGGCCTGGCGTGGGTTGGGCAACGCATGTTGCGAATCAAGTGGAACGTTAGACCACACGGCCAATCCAGATCGGGCCCACAGCACCTGCGCCTCGTAAGCGTAGGTGCCACCTGAATACAGGGCGCGCAAATACTTCTGCTGTGCCTTGAAGCGCGGCTTGGGCGGCAATGCATAGGCCTGCATGGCCGAGCGCTTGCGGCCGGCCAGCTTCACCGCCGCGGCGGCGCAATCCACCAAGGTGTTCACCACACGAATACCGGGGGCGCGCACTGTGCTGCCCAGGAACAGCAGCACGGCCGGCTTGCCTGCGGCCTGCAAGGCGGCCACCACCTTGGCGGCCACTTCAGGCGCGGGGGGCTTGGACAACACCGCGATCACTTGGGTGGCCGGGTCTTGCGCCAGCAGCGCGATGCCGCGCAGCAAGCTGGTGCCGCCGACCGCCGCGCTGCCGTCGCGCCCGCCGGTGCCGATGGCGTGGCTCACGCCGCCGCCCATGCGGTGGATTTGCGTGCTCACCTCTTGCAAGCCCGTGCCCGACGCGCCCACCAGCCCGATGCTGCCGGCGCGCACGTTGTTGGCAAACCCGAGCGGCACCCCGGCGACGATGGCGGTGCCGCAGTCGGGGCCCATCACCAGCAGGCCGCGCTTGGCGGCTTCTTGCTTCATGGCCACCTCCTGCGCCAGTGGCACGTTGTCGCTGAACATGAACACGTTCAAGCCGCGTTGCAAGGCCTTCAACCCTTCGGCCCCGGCATATGCACCGGGCACTGATATTTGCGCGATGTTGGGCGGCGCCGCAGTGCCCGGGCGGGCCAGGGCCATGGCACTGCTGCGTGGCGGAACGACTTCTTGCGCGCTGGTGCTGGCACCCTGCTCGTGCTGGCCCACCAGGTGCGCCTGCGCCGCCGTGCGCGCGGCCTCGCCAGCGCCGGGCGTGCGAGCCTGCACCACCACCATCACGTCAGCCGGCCCGGCCTCTTGGATCGCGCCATGCAGCAACCCGGCTTCTTGCAGAATGGCCTTGTTCGCGGCCGTGCCCATTTGCAGGCTGGCGTTCACCACGTCGGGCAGGGCCAGCAAGCGCTGCGCCACTCGCATCAGGGCCACGGAGTCCTGGTACAGGTTGGGCTGGATGAAGGCAAGGGTGTGCAGGGGCGGGGTCATCAAGTCGCTCGATGGTTCATGAAAGCGCTGAGCGTGCAGCGCAGGCAGTCTGTGAAGGTCGCTTTGCTACGATGAACCGATCAGGCTTTCAACCGGCACCGCCCTCGCATGACCCTGCCCAAATTGTCACCTCTGGCCGAACCCGCCTCGGCATTGAACGAACTCAACCCCGCACCGCGTTTGTTGATGGGCCCCGGCCCCATCAACGCCGACCCGCGCGTGCTGCGCGCCATGTCTGCCCCGCTGCTGGGCCAGTTCGACCCGCAGTTTCGCGGCTACATGCGCGAGACCATGGCGCTGTACCGCGCCTTCTTTGAAACGAAGAACGACTGGACCCTGGTGCTCGACGGCACCGCGCGCGCCGCCATTGAAATGGTGATGCTTTCGGCCACGGCGCCCGGCGACAAGGTGCTGGTGTGCAGCTTCGGCCGCTTTGGCCAGTTGCTCGATGAAATCGCGCAGCGCTGCGGCGCTAACGTTCGGGTTGAGAAGGTGCCCTGGGGCACGGTATTCAGCCTGGAACAGATCGAAGCCGCGCTGAAGGCCCATTCACCCAAGCTGGTGGCGATCTGCCAGGGCGACACCTCCACCACCATGTTGCAGCCTCTGGCCGGGCTGGGTGAGCTGTGCCACCGCTACGGCGCGCTGCTGCAGGTGGATGCCACGGCCTCGTGCGGTGGCACGCCGCTGCCGGTGGACGGCTGGGCTGTGGATGCCGTGACGGCCGGCCTGCAAAAGTGCCTGGCCGGGCCGTCGGGCGCGGCGCCGATCACGCTGTCGCCAGCCATGGCTGAATTGATCTACAGCCGCCGCCACATCGAACAAGGCCTGCAAACCGCGGGCTACGTGCCAGGCAGCGGGCCGCGCATTGCCTCGAACTACATGGACCTGGCCATGGTGATGGACTACTGGAGCGACGCTGGCCTGAACCACCACACCGAAGCCACCACCATGCTTTATGGCGCCCGCGAATGCGCCCGCATCTTCGTGCAAGAGGGCTTGCCACAGGCCTACGCGCGCCACGCCGCCGCCTCGCGCGCGGTGGTGGCCGGCGTGCAGGCCATGAACCTGAAGCTATATGGCGACTTGGCCAACAAGATGCCCAACGTGACCGGCATCTACATCCCCGAAGGCCTGAACGGCGAGCGCGTGCGCGCCGCGCTGCTGAAGCACTTCAACATCGAGATCGGCACCAGCTTCGGACCGCTGCACGGCAAGGTCTGGCGCATCGGCGCCATGGGCTACAACGCCCGGCCTGATTGCGTGCTGAACACCCTGGGCGCGCTGGAAGCGGTGCTCGCCGCCGAGGGCCACCGCTTCACACGCGGGGCGGGGGTGGACGCCGCCTACCAAAGCTACCAAGGCGCTTGAGCGCATCGCTGCCGGCGATGCGATGGCACGTCGAGCTGGTGATGAGATGCGCGCGGTCCGCGGCCTCGTGACCCCGCTGCGCGAAGGTCAGCCAGGCGCCTGGGCGCTGTCAATAGCTTGTACAATTTGAATTTCCAATCTTCAATTTGTACAGATGCTAGACCGCCAGGCTCATGCGCTGCTGCACCAGATGGCGCGCGGCTTTTCCGTGATCGCCCTCACCGGCCCGCGCCAATCAGGCAAGACCACGCTGGCCCGCCTGGCCTTTGCAGACAAGCCGTATCTGTCGCTCGAAGACCTGGAAGTGCGCCAGCGCGTGCTGGCAGATCCGCGGCAGTTCTTGGCACAACTGCCCAACGGCGCGGTGCTCGACGAAGCGCAGCGCTGCCCCGAGCTGTTTTCCTATCTGCAAGGGGTGGTGGACGAGCGCGCGCGCATGGGCGAATTCGTGCTCACAGGTTCACAGCAATTCGGCCTCACCGCAGCCATCACCCAGTCTCTGGCCGGGCGGGTGGGGCTGGTACACCTGCTGCCGCTGTCGTGGCCTGAACAACAGCACGCCGGCGTGGCCGCCAAGACGCTTGAACAAGCCGTGTGGGCGGGCGGCTACCCGGCGCTGTTTGATGCGCGCCGCCGCATCGAGCAGCCCGAGCAATGGTTCAGCGCCTACACGGCCAGCTACATCGAGCGCGATGTGCGCCAGGTGCTTGGCGTGGCCAACTTGTCGCTGTTCCGCCGCTTTGTGCTGATGTGCGCGGCGCGCACTGGGCAGCTGCTGAACTTGTCTGCGCTGGCCAGCGATTGCGGCATCAGCCACACCACCGCGCGCAGCTGGCTCACCGTGCTGGAAGCCAGCTACGTGGTGTACCTGCTGCCGCCGTTTCACCAGAACTTCGGCAAGCGCCTGGTGAAGATGCCCAAGCTGTACTTTCTGGACACCGGCCTGCTGTGCCACCTGCTGCGCATCGACAGCCCTTTGACGCTGGCCACCCACGCCCTGCGCGGCGCCATTTTCGAGTCGTGGGTGGTGGCTGAAACGCTCAAGCACCGGTTCAACCAGGGCATGAATGCCGATCTCTATTTTTGGCGCGACAACCACGGCACCGAGGTCGACTTGATCTTCGAACACGCCGGCTTGCTGCACGCGGTGGAAGTGAAGTCTGGCGCCACGTTTGCGCCCGATTGGCTGCAAGCCTGCCAGCGCTGGCAGCGCTACGCCGGCGCTGCCGCGGCGGCGCCGGTGCTGGTGTACGGCGGGCGTGACAGCTACGGGGTGAGCGGCGTGCGGGTGATGGCTTGGCACCAGCTGGGCTGCGCGCCGTGAAGCGATACAAGCTGGAAAGGGCTGGCGTAAAACGGGCTGGCGCAAGAGCATGGCCAAGCGCATCATGGCCTGCAATGCGGCCTGTGGCGTGATTCAGCGAAGCCCGGTAGCCGCCGCTGGGAGGTTCCATGATTCGTCGTCGCATGCTTGGCGCGGCAATTGGCGCAGTGCCGCTAACCTGGCATTACACAGGGCACACCCAATCGACCGTGGCCTTTCGCCGCGTGGGCCTGATCACGGGTGGCTCGCAAGCCGGCGCCAGCGCGTATGTGGCGGCATTCAAGCAAGGCATGGCTGACCTGGGCTGGATTGAGGGCCGCAACGTGCAGTACCACTTCGCCTATGCCAATGGCGACATGGGCCGCTTTGATGCCCTGGCGCAAGAGCTGCTGGCGCAAGGCGTTGAGCTGGTTGTGAGCGGCCCGAACGAAGGTACCCGCGCGGTGCACGCCGCGGCCCCTGCGCTGCCCATCGTGATGGCCTACAACGCCAACGTGCTCAAGCATGGCTTTGTGGCCAGCCTGGCCCGCCCCGGTGGCGTGATCACCGGGTTGAACATGCAGGCAGAAGACTTGTTCGGCAAGCTGCCGCAGATGCTGCATGAGATGTTGCCGCAGGTGCGGCGCGTGGCCGTGCTGAGCGGTGGCACGTCTGACTTCACCAACGACTCCTGGGTCGGTACGCAGCGTGCCTGCATGGCGCTGGGGCTGGTGGCGCAGCGCTTCACAGCCACCAATGCGGCACAGTTGGACGACGTCATCAAGCAAATCCAGCAGCAGCGCCTGGATGCCGTGGTGGTACCCGCCAACACCTTGCTCATCGCCGAGCGCGTGCGCCTGCACAGCCTGCTGCAAGCCGCCGCTTTGCCGGCGGCCTATGCCCTGCGTGAGCATGCCTTGGCCGGTGGCTTGTTCAGCTACGGCGCCAACGTCAATGCCCACTTTCGCACCGCCGCCAGGTACGTTGACAAGATCCTCAAGGGCGCCAAGCCGGCCGACCTGCCGGTTGAACAGCCCATGACCTTCGAGCTGGTCATCAACCTGGCCACCGCCAAGGCCTTGGGCATTAACGTTCCAAAAGCGCTGCTGCTGCGCGCCGATGAGGTGATTCAATGAGTCTGCACCGCCGTGCCCTGGCCGCGCTGCCCCTGGCCGTGTTGCTGCCCACGCCATGGGCCCAGGCCTTGCCGCGCATTGCGTGGGTGTGGCCCGGCAGCGCCAGCGGCGACGCCGTGCGCCTGGCTGCCTTCAAGGAAGGCATGCGCGACGCCGGCATGCTGGAAGGGCAGCACTACCTGCTTGACATGCGCTACGCCGATGGCCAGTACGAGCGCTTCACGCCGCTGATTGCCGAGTTGCTGGCGGCCCGGCCGGCTGTTCTGATGGTCAACACCATTGCCTCGGTGCGCGCGGCGCAGCAGGCCACCACCAGCGTGCCCATCATCTTCGTGGCCACCAACGACCCCGTGGGCAGCGGCCTGGTCGCCAGCTTGGCGCGGCCCGGCGGCAACACCACGGGGCTGTCATCACAGAACGAGGACACGGCGATCAAGAACCTGCAGCTCTTGCGCGAGATGCTGCCGCGCGCGTCGCGGCTGGCCGCGCTGGTCAACCCGGGCAACCCTTCGGCGGCAAAAATTTTTGAGCCCGTGCGCGCGGCGGCGCAGCGCCTGGGCATCGACGCCTTTGCGGTGGAACTGGCCTCGCCCCAGGGCCTGGACGCCGCCTTCGGCCTCGTCATGGCGCGCCGCCCCGACGCCTTGCTGGCCATCCCGGACGCCCTGTTCAACAGCGAGCGCGAACACATCGCCGCCCTGGCCCTCAAGCACCGCTTGCCCTACTTCACCACCAACCGTGAAAGCACGGCGGCCGGTGGCCTGCTTTCGTACGGCCAGCCGCAAATGGTGATGTTTCGCCGCTCGGCCCTGTATGTGAAGAGCATCCTGGCCGGTGCCCGGCCGGCCGAGTTGCCGGTTGAGCAACCCACGCGGTTCGAGTTGGTCGTCAACCTGAAGACGGCACGGGCGCTGGGTATTAACGTTCCAAATGCGCTGCTGCTGCGCGCCGATGAGGTGATTGAATGAACCCACCGCGACGCTGGCTGTTGCAATGGCTGGCCGGCGCAGCCGCCCTGCACGGGCGGGCCGCGCTGGCCCAGGCCAAGGTGGTGCGCGTGGGCTTTCTGGTGTTCCAGGCGCCACCGAACCCGGCCGACCCCAACTCGCGCTCCGTCGAGCAGGGCTTGCTCGACGCCGGCTACGTCGAAGGCCGCAACCTGGTGATCGAGCGCCGCTATGCCCAGGGCAACGCCCAACTTCTTCCGGCGTTGGCCGCAGAGCTGGTGCAGGCGCAGGTCGATGTCATCATGATCTTCGGCCCGGCGCCGCTGGAGGCCGCGCGCAGGGCGACCCGAACCATTCCCTTGGTGATGCTGGCCAGCAGCAGCGACCCGGTGGCCGATGGCCTGGCGGTGAGCCTGGCACGGCCGGGCGGCAACATCACCGGGTTGACGTACGCGGTGTCGTCGGGGCGCTTTGGCAAGCAGCTCGAATTGCTCCAGCTTGCGGCGCCTCGGCTCGGGCGGGTGGCCGTGCTGTGGGATCTCGACCTGGAGATTTATCGCCGTTCCTGGGCCGCGCCGATGGCCGATGCCGCGCGCACCCTGGGCCTGGAGGTGCTGGCACCCACCATCGTGCAGGCGGCGCGCGACCTGCCCGAAGCCTTTGCACAAATGAAGCGGCAACGGGCCGACGCGATCCTTGTCGCCACAGGCGGCCCGCTGAATGCGGCACGCGCGCAAGTCGGCGCGCTGGCGATTCAGCACCAGCTACCCACCATCGCGGCGTTCAAGGCATTTGTACAGGCCGGTCTGCTGATGAGTTACGGCCCCGACCTGCCGGACATCAATCGCCGCGGCGCCAGTTATGTCGATCGCATCGTCAAGGGCGCGAGGCCCGGCGAGCTGCCGATCGAATTGCCGATCAAGTACGAGCTGGTGATCAACCGCACGACCGCCAGAGCCCTGGGCATCACGATCCCGCAAGAGCTGCTGCTGCGCGCGGATGAGGTGATTCAATGAACACACGACGGCGGCTCAAATGGCCATGGCGCTGCGCGCAGACAAGGGCGATCAAATGAACGGTGATCAAATGAACAGACGCCGATTTCTCGCGGCTGCCGCGCTGGGCGCGGCGGTGCCCATTTCAGCCCGCGCGGCCCGCCCGGGCGCGCGCACCGGCCCAGGCCTGCTCACCGTGGCCGGCGCGATTGCGCGCAGCAACCGAGGCCCGCTGGACCCGGCGCTGGATCAACTGATGGTCAAGCACGGCGCCAAGTTCGAGCGCGCGTTTGAGTTCGACGCCGCCATGTTGGCCCGCCTGCCGGCCATGACCATCGCGCCCACGCTGGAGTACGACGCCAAAACACATCGCTTGAGCGGCCCGCTGCTCAGCACGGTGCTCGAAGCCGCGGGCGTGGCCGCTGTTGGGGCCATGAGCGCGCCGGTGATGCTGGGTTTGCGCGCACTCGACGGCTACACCGCGGCAGTGAGCCTGGCCGACGCGAAGGCCTACCGCATGATCGTGGCCACCACGCTCGACGGTGCGCCGCTGAGCATCGGTGGCCTGGGCCCACTGTGGGCGGTTTATGACGCGGATCGCCTGAGCGCGTTCAAAGACAAGCCGCTGAAGGAACGCTTTGGCCTGTGCCCGTGGGGGCTTTACTTCATCGACGTGAAAGCGGCGTGAGCGCATCGGCGCCGCTCAAACCTTGGCTATGGCTTTGCCTCGCGCGCGGCCTCGGGGGCGGCAGGCGCCGGCCCGATCAAGCCCAGGCCGAGCGCCGTGCCCAACAACACCACGGCGCCGCCCAACACCATTTGCAGCGTGATGGCCTCGCCCAAGTAGAACGAGCCCGACACCATGGCCACCACCGGATTGAGAAGCGTCACTGATATGGCGCGCACCGGGCCGATGCTGCGCAGCAGGCGAAAATAGATGATGAAGCCCAGGCCAGAACTGCCCACGCCCAAAAATACCAGTTCGGCCCAGGCGCGCGGGCTGGGCGGCAACGCCGGCCAATAGGCCAGGGCGAAGGGCGCGAGCACCAGGCTGGCGGTGGCCAGGCTGCCCACGGTGAGGACCAGCGGGTCGACCGCAGCGAAATGTTTGCGTGTGTACTGGGCGCCCAGGCTCCACGTCATGGAGGTGAGCAAGACCGCGGCCACGGCCAGCAAGCCCGCGTTCGACTTGAACGACACCGTGCCCCACATCAGCATGGCCACGCCGGTAAACCCTGTCACCAGGCCCGCCGCACGCCACACCCCCATGCGTTGCTTGAGCCAGTAGTGCGCCAGCAGTGCGCCGAACAAGGGCGCCGTGGCGTTGAGCACCGCCATCAGACCGGCCGTGATGTGCTGCGACGCGAAGCCCAGCAGCATGAACGGCGCGGCGGTGAAGGGAATGCCCAATATCAACATCTTCCCAGGGTGGGCGCGCAGCTCGGGCCAGCCGCCGCGCCACAACATCAAGGGCAGCAGCAGCGCGGCTGCCAGGCCCATGCGCAGGGCCACCAGCGGCGCCGGGCCGAACGCCGGCACGGCCGCGCGCATGAACAGGTAGGCCGCGCCCCACAGCACGGCGAGCAA